>JBDUDG010000024.1:0-19977 GCA_040003045.1 Saprospiraceae bacterium
AAAGAGGCTGGGGTTCGCCATTCACTTATCTCGAATGTTTTGAATGGTTCATTGCTCCAACTAATCTTGAGAATGAAAACCCGGATCCAACGAAATCACCCGATGTCATCAATAATTCCTGGGGCTGCCCGAAAGTGGAAGGTTGTGATTCAACCAACTGGGAGATCATGAATGAAGCTGTCATAAATCTTCGGTTTGCAGGAACAGTTGTGGTCGTCTCTGCAGGAAATGATGGAAGTGGTTGCAGTTCTGTTAATACACCTGCGGCAATTTTTGAAAATAGTTTTTCAGTTGGTGCTACTGCGATTAATGATACGATTGCTGGGTTCAGTAGTCGAGGGCCGGTAACTGCAGATAATAGCAATCGTCTGAAACCAAATGTTTCTGCTCCCGGTGTGAATATTCGTTCTGCAAAACTTGGTGGCGGATATCGAAATTTATCTGGTACAAGTATGGCCGGTCCGCATGTGGTGGGGCTTGTTGCACTGATGATTTCTGCAAATCCAGCTTTGTCAGGAAAAGTGGATCTTATCGAAAGCATAATTGAAAGTACTTGTGCACCGAAAACAACTGATCAGGAATGTGGAGGTATACCGGGAACCGCGATTCCTAACAATACTTATGGTTATGGCAGAGTAGATGCGTTGGCGGCAGTGCAGGCAGCGATTGCGCTCATTCCAACCAGCACATCTCATATATTAAATGTATCAGATATCAGGGTATATCCAAATCCTGCACGTGATCATTTTAACATCAGTGTTAATCACACGTCAGGCATGATGAATTTGGTATTATTTGATGCCCAGGGAAAATTTGTTATGCAGGACAGTTGGAATGCGGGAAATGCCTCTTTGGAAAAAATAGATCTGAGTGGGAAACCTGAGGGGGTTTATTTTTATAAATTAAAAAATGAAAATTTTATCAAACAAGGCATCATCGTAAAAGAATAAATTAATTTCTCTTTCGTGTAATCTCCTTCCGGTGCGTTGATCAGGTTTTAAAAATAATAACTCTTTTTCATCTCAACCTGCTTACTTAAAAATATAAACACCCACTGTCTCGTTATTTTTAATTATGATTGGAAATCAATAAACTTTATCATAAATAATGCCAACTAAATGAAATTCTGCAGCCATCTTGCCATTTTTTGCATTTGTTTCATGTGTTTTGCAGGACGAATGCGCGGCCAGGATCATAATATCAAAACTAAGAGAATTGAAATCGATTTTGGCCTGGCAAAAACGTTTCATTACAATGCGCCTGTCAATCTGATTTCGTGTTATGAGGGGTGTTTTGCTACAAAACAAAAGGCTCTGCCAGCAATCAATGGGGACATTTCCTATTTTATTTCCTTAAATGAAAAAAATGAGATCAACGTGGGGTTAGGAGGGGCTCAATATAGATATTATGAAATGGGTCTGGCCTATTCCCCTGATCCCAATCCAAGTGAGTATGAGGAAACAAATACCTATACATATATTGATTTCTTTGTGGGTCATCGATTGACATTGGCTGCCGGAAAAAAGATCAGGCCATTTCTTGAAAATAATCTCATTATGGAAGTGTTGCCGGGTGATTGGTACGTCATTAAACCAGTCAATTTTGCATGGAAAATTAAATCCGGTTTGAATATTCCGATAAGCACGAAATTCACTGTTAATATGTGCTGCTATTATAAAACCGCTGTTTTACGATTTGATTTCAAAGATTTCGATTCCCATTATTTTCCATATGCGTTTGGAATTCAGATGGGAGTTGGCACTTTGTGAAACAAGACATTAGCGAAGAGCCTGCAGGATTATATTTTTACCAGATCAGAAGTTCAGTAGGTGTAAAGCCGGGTATTGTTGTAAAAGAATAAAATAATTCTTCTGACAAACTATTTTCAATCTGTCTGTTTTCTGACAACGATTGCTTTTGATTGCATTTCAACATTTCCACTGGAATCAATTCCCTTTACCCATATTCGATATTTACCAGGTACATCAGGCGTGCTGAATGAAAAAGTCGCTGCTTCATTTTTTCCCAATTGCAGATCAGGATTCCAATAAAGTGTATTTCTTGCATCAGGTTCGTTTGGCGATTGTTCAGGCGGAATATTACAGTGACATGAGTCGGAAAGAAAATGGTAGTCAAGAAATATACCTGATGAAGGAAGATCGATGCCTCCGAAATCTCCTTTCTTTGAAATAATGCTCACGATGCCACCATACGTAATATCTCCCTTAATGTAAGGCAACCTGACCACTTCAATCCGGCTGATCGAAGCAGGTGTTGCAGCCAAAATTTTCTCAGGATTATTCACCGCAACATAATCAACCAAAACAAGGGGTTTATAATAGCTCATCTCAGGCTGTGTGCCCAGGACTTTAAAATATTTATGCCCATTTTTCTTGCGAACGTTGACAGCTCCTGGTAGTTCATTAAAATATTCTTCCAGTGTAGGAAGGGCGATATAATTATCAAGGTTTATTATTTCAGAAGGTGTTCCATAGAATGCTTTTTCATCTGCCTCGAATTCATTCGGGCATTCCATTGTATCAACATTAAATTGCGCATTGATTTGCCTGTTCAATGCCATGGTGTAAGCTGTACGTCTTTCTTCATCGGAAAGAGTAAAAGCAGGTGACGGAAGGTGAACAGGTAATGAACAAAAGTCATTGTCTATGAGGAGCTGAAAATGCGAGGTATCTTCTTTTTCCACGCCCAGAAAAATATCACGGTACCCGGAATAGACAGGAAGAGAGAAAAAATATCTCCCGGTGGAATCTGTTTCAGTAGCCATAAAATCACGACCCTTCCCGATGATAGACAAATTAATTCTTGTTCCCGCGATTTCTCTTCTTGTCCTGATGTCCTTTAATTTTCCGGTCAGCGAAATTCCTCTTGTATCAGGATAATATTCAGGTATTGACGAAGTATGATGATATACCGGTAGTGCAAAAACTTGATTTGCTGACTCGGGCACTACAGCAACAGATACATTTAGCCACTCCTTTTGACCTGCTTGATCTAAATCTACGTTCACCAATACATCTTGCCGTGCACTGTATTCGTTCACGTCAGTTGTAATTGTGAAAAATCCATTTAGGGTATGGTCCGTCTGAAATGTTTCCTTGTAAGGAGTGAGATCCTTACCTCCCAGCACATCATCTACTTTAGGGTTAATTATTTTCAAAGGAACATATACATAATCATCCGGACCAAAATTTCGCATATACTTTGTATAGGCCTTGAGATAATAAATTCCGGTTATTAAATCTTCCGGAATGCTTAAGTATCCATGGGCTCCGGAATTTAGAATGGAATATTTATTCGAAACAAAACTTTGTCCCTGCGGAGAAATTAATTCAACATATAAAATACTGCTTGATGGTATTCCTGCATTCTCCTCCATGAATACCCGTGCAGAAAAATGGATTTCTTCACCTGTAATATAAAGCGTTCGATCATTTACAATACTTACCCATTCTGTTGGAAGTACTTTATCTGAAGCAGCAATTTCTCCTGTAACAGATAGAATAATAAATAAGACTAGTGCCGAACTAATATATTTCTTCATATTAAAAAGGCCAGAAAGATGGTTTAGTTGTCGTTCCTCCCTGCAACAGGCAATTCACACATTCATCATTTAAAACCATATTTGTATATCCTTCATGATTACCCAATAAATAGGCGGGATAGTCAGCCGGTCTCAATTCTCCAAGACCCCGAATGAGTTCATATGGGTTACATTGATTGTAATAATCCAATGGAAGATCATGGATGGGCTTAACAAATATTCTTTTTTGAGTCACTGAAGCTGCGCCAAAAAAACCAAGTACATCATTTTCCGGATGAATCGTGTTGTGCATATTACCTCTGACTGCAAGTGGTTGTTTTTCGAAAAGACCACCGTCAGGATCGCTGTTGAGGCGTAATTCATCCCAGTAATTATATCCTGCACCACTGAGAGCATATTGTTTTACGAGGAGGCTATATCCATATGACAATCGTGAAGTACGATTGCTCACATAGTGGATTGGGAATTTATAAAAATTATTCACTTCCAAATTGGCGGTTGAAAGGGTATATATGTCAGGCACCTTCGAAGAAATCCAGCATACATTCCATGAATAATCCGGTGGAATGACGTGATGTACTATTCCATCGTAATACCATTCTATTGGATAAGCAGTATGATATTCCCATGTTTCGGTCTCTTCCCATTTGTAATATCTACTGTCCTGGGGTCTGCCTTTTAGATCAATATAAAATTGGATCCCGATCATAAAATGGCCCGCTATATTTTCTTCAATATCCTTTCTTTCAAAATAAACTGAGTCAACAGGAGGTGCTGAATAAATCGTATCAAAATCGGAAATAAGTGTTTCGCCATCAGGAGTTAAAATTTCAATCATAAATGCATATCCGGGCTTCAAATTCTCCTGATCTATTACAGTGGTATAATCTCCCTTTCCAATCCCACTCATCCCAAACTGATGGCCATGGTCATCCATCAATTTAACATGGCAACCGGTAACCGGAATAAAATGCGGAGCGCCAATAGGAGAAGTGATGGATACATTCACTTTTTGAATAGAATCTCCCGCTGTCACCTGTCCTGAAACGACATATTTCTTTTCATCATTAGCCTGGATATCCGGCTCGTATGATTTGATGCAGGCTGATAAAAGCATGACCAGCATCGACAGAAGACAAAGGTGTTTATTCTGATGCATAATTTCCAAATTTAAATATCCATGATGCCGTCAGAACGGGAATTCCGATGACTGAATACAAATAACTTTTAATTCTGCCATCGACTGTTTTAAAATAAACAGAATAAGGGTTTTCGCGACCTGCCAGATTAAATACATTGATGCTAAATGCGCTGTGAACAAGCTTATTTTTTTTCAGCGTGCCCTCAAATGTTCCGGAGACATCGATCCTGAAATAATCCGGTATCCTGTATGCATTGCGGCTTGAATAATCCAGCCTTGGTTGCCCATCAACATAAAATACAGATATCGGATAAGTGATTGGCTTTCCTCTTTGATAGGTCACTATTGACGAAAATATAACTCGTCTGGATGTATGATAGGTCAATACGACATTCAATGCATGTGGAATATCATAATTGGCCGGGTATTCTTTTCCTTCATTGATGCGATTCCAGGGAAATCCTCCGTCAATGGTCACTTTTGATCTGGAATACGTATAAGAAATCCAACCTTCAAATTTTCGATTATTTCTCTTTAGGAAAAATTCGACGCCATATGCTTTCTGCCTGCCTTGTAAGACAGCCGTTTCCACAAGTGGACTCCCAAGAAAGTCAGCACCATCTCTGAATTCCGAAAAGTTTCTGGTTTGCTTATAATATAACTCAACAGATGCTTCCAGTCCAAGTGAACCAATCGTGCGAAATATTCCAAGTGAATACTGATCAGCCATAGAAGGCTTCAAATGATAATCTGCAAGTTTCCATTGAGCATTTGGAGCGATAGTGATTGTATTGTTGAGCATAAACAGGTTTTGATGTGTCCTGTTGAATGCAAGTTTCACTGAACCGTTTTCATCTGTTTCAATATTTGCGGCAGCGCGTATGTCCGGCTCAGAATAGCAGCGAATAGGCTTACCTGCTCCAAAGAAAAGTGTGTCATTGATATAAGGAATGTCCTTTGGAAATCCTGGTGTATAGGTGTAGACTGTCTTTGAACCCAATGGATTGTACATCGCATATCTTATTCCTGCGGTCACATTGAGCCAGTCAAATGGATCGTAAGAATCGGATATGTACGCCGCGCTCTCAAGACCATGCTCCCTTCCCAAATCAACGGGGGTGCGAAGAGAAAGCGAATCGTATGGAGTAACAATACCGCGTTTCAAATCATACAATATAAACCCGGCTCCATAATTAAGCGAATTCTTTTCATTGAGCACATGAACGAAATCTGCTTTTGCCTCATAATGTCCTATCTGATAAGAATGTCTGTATGCTCTCGAAGTCTCCTCTCTGTCTGCAGTAGTAAACTTGTATTGAGACATCACCAGGGAAAATTCGCCGTGAAGTGAATTTGTATACCTGTGATTAATATTCAGTGAAGCGCCATCATTCGTGTATTCATATTCATTCATTTCGGACAACCGGAAATGATCATAACTATGGTAACCGAAAACAGCAATCTGTGTTTTTTGAATATCATAATTGACTCCACCGGAGAGATCATAAAAATTTGCTGAACTGGCTCTAAGCGTAGGATCTTTGATTCTTCTAAGAATCCAATCAGAATATGATGTACGAGCACTCAAAATAAATGAGCAGGTATCTTTTTTGATAGGTCCTTCGACTACAATATTCCCTGTGATCGGGCTGATACCTCCATGAGCTGTAAAGTGTTTCAGATTACCCTGCCGGGCATTGATATTGAAAACAGAGGAAAGACGACCACCATATTGAGCCGGAATAAATCCCTTGTAAATAGAAAAATCCTTAATGATATCTGAATTGAACGCAGGAAAAAAACCAAAGAGATGGGAAGTATTATACACCGGAATTTTATTCAAATAAAAAGCATTCTGATCTGAACCTCCTCCTCTGACATTCAATCCTGCTGCTCCTTCTCCTACATTTACTATTCCCGGAAGTAATGAAGAAAATGTAAGTATATTTCGTTCACCCATCATCATCGGTACATTTCGAATCGTCTTCATCAATATTTTTTCAATACCTGGATCCTTAGCGGTGATATTCATTTGCCTGTCACCATGGATAACAAGTTCTTTCATCAGGATGACTGCTTTTTTCATAATTATAGTGAAGGCTCCATCAGAAACTACATCCAGTAAGTATTTTTTCTTTTCATATCCAAGAAACTCGAACTGTGCATTGTAATGTCCGGGCTTCAGAAAAATGGTAAAGAAACCATCAAAATCAGCCACTGCGCCAGACTCGATCTCAGTGATGTACATATTGCCATACGACACCGGTTCGCCGGTTTCCTCATCCAGCAATCTCCCCTGAACTTTGGCCTTTGCATTGCTGCGAGAGCCACCTGATTTGCCTATTTGAATAGTTTGTACCGCATCAGCTTTTCTACCGGTGATATATCGCTCCTCACTGGCCGTAAGGGCCTTTTCTTTTTGTAGAATACTGTCCTCTGCCAGGGCTTTATTTTCATAGGCAGGAAGCTGGCTGATCAGTTTCTCATTTTTTAGGATCACTACATTCTGGTTCCACTCCGAAACTTCCAGATCAGTACCTTTTAAGACTATTTCAACCGCTTGAATTACTGAAATTGAATCATTATCGATGTCTGCAAAAATATTTTTTATTGCCTCTTCATTAAAATAGATCTTCACTCCTGATTTTTCATAAATTGATTTGCAGAAAGAAGCAAAGGGTTCGTGATGATAGTGACATGAAATGACAGCAGACACAGTCTGGGATGATCCCTGTGCAATAAAAAAAGCCAAAAATATAAAAGTAATTGCTGCTTTCATTTTTTAGGAGGTGCATTAATAAAATCCAAAAAAGCAGAAATCGTATTATCACTCGCTTTTTTCACATTGATCTTTTTCTGCGAAAGATATTTTTTTGCTCTCGCCTGAATCTTTGGATCAAGGAGGGATAATAAGTTTTTGTTGCCGGTAAATTTGGAGGCTCCTTTATCTGTCACCACGAATGCTTTTCGAAGAGCGGGTGTAAAAAAATAATTGTGAGCTCCTGGTCGCATATCAAGCTTCAATTCCTTAGTCCAGTGATAAAATATCCGAATGGAACCTGAGCCAATCACCTGGCAAATTTGGTTAATTGAATCAATCACTGCAGATATTTCAAAATGAGAATCCCCTAAATTGAAAGATTCAAGCCATGCATCAGAAAGAATAATGTGTTTCACGCCACCATTCTCTACTTTATATTGAAGTACAACTTGCTGATTTAAAAGATCATATTTAAGAGAAAGGGAGGGATAAAATTTACCTCTCAACACGGCAGAACCCATTAGATAATCCGGACTTTGAAAGCAGGGATGGGATAAAGTACCTTTCGGGATAAAATAAGTATAATAAACTCCATTGTATAAAAGTGGATCCAATCCATACTTATCATCCTGCGGAACATCAGAATACTGTGCGTTCAAAGTTGACTGCAAAAAAAACAGGATTCCAAAGGAACATAAACGCAATACTGTATTCATTCAACCAATGTATAGTATGCAATCAAAATGACACTCCAGGTAAACGCAATTAGTGTGTTCTGTATTGATGAAAATAGTCGGGAAAGGTATGGAAAATAATTGACGAAATTAAAGACATCCGGGTCCATGAATTAACGTATACACGACATTAGCTTTAACTTCGCCTTCCTAATCACCCAAGAATGAATGTTCGTGAAGAAATACTAAATATTACACTTCCTATTTACGATAATGAATTAGATTTCCTCAGGCTGTCTGGTGCAGCAAAAGAATATAAACGATTTCTGACTGAATTGGCGTCTGCCGACCTGGATCAGATGAAAGCAAAAGATTCTATTGTTTTGGATCATGGTAAGGCCATAGGAACGTATTGGGCTGCAATGTGTATTGATGACCTTCTCAGGACAAGACAATTTATGCGCGGAATAGATCAGGCTGTGGAGGATAAATTGAAAACCGAATCCAGAATCCTTCATATCCTTTATGCAGGAACTGGTCCCTTTGCTGCTTTAGTACTACCGCTTTTATTCAAATATCAAACTGAAAAAATAAGATATACATTTATTGAAATCAATCCTTTAAGTTTCGAACTTCTGCATAATGTGATTTCCAAACTTAAACTTGATGGAGTTCAAATTAATTTGATTTGTGCGGATGCAACTGAATATAAAATTGATTTAACAAATCAGCCTGATATCATTATCTCTGAAACCATGCAGGCAGGACTTTCATCTGAGCCGCAGGTACCTATCTTTCTCAATTTAATGAAGCAAGCTAAAGAGGAAGTGACATTCATTCCTGAAAAAATTGAACTCTTTATTGGCCTTAAAAAGGAAAGAATTCCTGCCGAAGAGTTGCAAATTGACGATTATGTCAAGTTCAGGAAAATATTTGACCTTAGTAAAACAGCTGTAAGTGAACGCATCACAAAAACACAAGCAGGAAAAATAAATTTTGAACAAAAAAAAACCATCATCGAGCTGCAAGATCAAAAAGGATTTGACTCCATTTACCTGCTTACAGAAGTTCAGGTGTATAAAGAGATCAGCCTAAGAACAAATGAAAGTGGTGTGACCATGCCAAAACAAATCTTCAGCATTCCAGTCACAGACCATAAACCTATCACTATAGAATCCCGTTATTCTATCAGCACTGAACCTAAGCTTGAATATAATATCAGGTAATTTCAAAATATTCGAAAAATGCGACTGCTCGGATTTAGAACTTAACCGCGCGTCAAAACGAATTCGTTTGCTTAAAATTCAATACATTTAAAGATGATAAAAATCCTTTTTATTCTTTTGCTGTTTGGATCTTTTCAGATCCTTGCCCGGCCTACAGCATTAAGCTCCAGCAACAGAAATAAAAATGCTACGCTGACAAATGTTCATACAACTTCTTCAGCGGAGACATTGAAAACCTACACAGGTGAATACACTAACCCTGAGACTTACGTCTCCTTTACCATTGTAGTAAAAGACGGGAAATTAATGGTTTCTAATTCCTCAAATAAAGATGATTTCTTCCTTGAGGAGATAGGGCATGATTTGTTTGAATCGAAGGGACAGAAATTCCTTTTTCAGCGATCTATAAAAACGAAAGATATTATTGGGTTTTCAATTCAAATGAAAGGGCTGCCGGATAAACCATTTGTGAGGATAAAGCATTAGGCGTATCATTTTAACTTAATTAGTTTCCTGATTTGAAGCCGATGATGTGTTTTTCAAAGCCATCTTCTTTTAATTCGAATTCTTTTACGTCATCATATATCACAGTGGCAAGCATGTCTTCAGTTCGCTCTGCTTTAGGAATAGAAGCCAGTCTAAGATTCTGATTTTTTACAGATTCAAGAACGACTTGTCTTACAGTTCTTGCATTTCCAAAATGGTCGTCTCTGCCTTTATAGAGGAAGGAAAAATAATCTTTCAGATGTGCGGCAGCTTCTACATCCGGAATGACACCTTCATTTCGAAACATTGATAGCGATATGATGAACATTTCTTGTGGAGAGTAATCATCGAAAGTGAAATATTTATCAAAACGTGATTTGAGTCCTGGGTTCGAGTTGATGAAGGCATACATATTTTGAGTGTAGCCAGCGACGATGACACCGAATTTGCCGCGAAGATCTTCCATCCTTTTCAAAATAATCTGGATGGCTTCACCTCCAAAATCATAAGGCGAACCTCTTTCCTGAGCAAGCGAATAGGCTTCGTCAATAAACAGAATGCCGCCCATCGCTTCAGTAATTTTTTCACCGGTTTTAATGGCCGTCTGACCGATATAACCTGCTACAAGACCCTCGCGATCTACTTCGACAAGATGACCTTTACCAAGAATGCCAAGACCTTTATATATCTTAGAAAGCAGGCGGGCAACAGTAGTTTTACCCGTGCCCGGATTGCCGATGAAGACTGTATGCAAAGAGAATTTATTCAACACATCTTTTCCGCTCTCCTGATAGAATCGTACAAGCTTCACCATCTCGTTGACTTCATTTTTGATATTGTCAAGACCAGTCAGAGCATTGAGTTCGGCCAGACTTTCATTCAGCAATACATCAAGAGTCGGATCAGTTGTAACTGCACCTGTTTGTGCCACCTTGTTGATCAGCTGGCTCATATCTGTGATCATCTCCACACTGCCTTCTTCACTACTATCTCCGACAACAAATGGGATCGTTGCGATAAGATTGTCCATAAAAATAACCTCCAGAGTAAATGAATCTTTCAGCCAGGTGCCCGCAACTTCACTGCCCCAGCTAGCATAAGCGGAATACACCTGACCCAGTGTATTGGCAGGTACATAGATCAGGTAAGGATGGCTTCCTTTAAGCTGTCCATCACTGTTGTAGAAGTTGAAAATGAATTCGGCATAATAATCTTTGACGCTTTTATTTTTTATATTGAATTCGCCCCATAGATAATGTGTGTCTGTTTCGCTGAATTTTTTTAGATATGTTTTAACAGGGAGACCGGATGCTTTTGAATCGCCTTCGAAAAGACGTGCGGAATCAATATCGAAATATAGATTTTCACCCTCCTGCGCCTGACCGAGGTCCTCTACATAAAAAACAGCTTCACCGATTTTGACTTCATCTATATATCCTTCCCAGACATAACTACCCTTGCGCCAATAATCACCAGGGATGGCATTGCCCCATGAGTGACGGATGTAGACGATGTTTTCGTCTTTTAGGATTTTACGTTTTTCTTCGAAATTGGAGAGCTCATTTTTCTGGCTTCCGGTTACGAAGTATGATTTTGTCCGGATCGATGCGTCCCAGTCATCTTCGTCAAAGAGCTTGTTGAAGAATGAAAGTTCGACCCTCATGTATGAAGTCTCAAAGCGATCGAAAACCCTCCTGTATTTTTTTGTGCTTGCAGCCATCCATTCGTCCGAAGAATAAATCTTCATCTCCCTGAATTTGTAATTCGTGGATAAATGTTTTAGCTGATTGATGGGTGGCGGAGTTTGTTGACCGGAATTTTGGTTATTCCCATCCGGGTTGAAAGGGTCACTCATTAGTTAGGGTTTTTGGGTAAGGAAACGTAAAATAAATCAAAAATAAGTCTTCTTTTAACTGGCAAATTGGGTTTGGTGCATTTTCATATCATAAATCTATGATTGGTACCATAGGAAATTATATTGACACCCAACCAGAACACCATAGAAAACAAAATTTCAAATCAGCGTACCTCAATTTATTGAGAGAATTTGATGTAGAATATAATGATGAGTATTTATTTGAATATTTCGACTGAATTCGCTTTTTCTATTCCATTCTTTGATAAGATACATTTTTTATTTTATTCCCGTCTTCTGCCTGGAGTATGATCTTATCGACGGGTTGATGAGGAAAGAAAATACCAGTCATCTCTGTCAGACCGTCATCTGCAAATAACTCCACAGACGCTACATCTGCTATGAGTGTAAGACTGATCGGACCGCTTGCAATTCTTGGAGCGAAAAGACGTTTTGCAAAACCGGGCTCGAAATCAATCTTACCGGATTTTGTGCGGTCGATGTAGTATTGATTTGATTTTTTATCATATCCGACGATCATTTCATCGCCGGCTTCATTGCTAAGTATTATTGAAAAATCTTTTGATTCGGCATCTGTCAATTTTAATGAGAAGGTGGCTGATCTGTAATTGATCTTGTTACTGAGATCAGTTTTGCTTTTGACATTGATGGAGCCAATGTCTTTTAGTTCATTCATCCTTCCAGCAAGTTCTGCAATGGGTTGAGAAGTGAGATATAACTTACCATTCACTTCCTTAACACCCAATTCACGAGGTATGGTCATGGCACCTCTCCATGGATCTGTCGGCACCAATTTTCCGTATTGCCAATTGCTCATCCAGCCGATCAATATTTTTCTCGCTCCGGTATTTGAAATGGTCACACCTGCATAATCATCCGGGCCATAATCCATAAATTTTGTAGATGTATCATCGGTTGTAAATATTTTTCCATCAAACTGTCCAATGAAATATTGTGTAGCAGATCCACCATTAGGGCCACCGGGATTAATGCTAACCAATAAAACCCACACTTGCTTCCCATCAACCTGCAGTGGAAATAAATCGGGACATTCCCATACACCCTGATGTGCACCAACAGACTCACCGAAGTCACTTTCTTTTGTCCAATTTTTAAGATCACGACTGCTGTAGAAAGTGATTCGGTCACCAGTGGTTAAAGTCATAATCCATCTTTTACCAAGTGCATACCAACTGACTTTAGGGTCGCGAAAATCTTTAATTCCAGGATTCTTCAATACTGGGTTGCGCCCATATTTTGTCCATGATTTGCCTTCGTCGTTGCTGAAGGCCAGACTTTGATTTTGATAAGTATCAGAACCTGCTGCTTGACCTGCAGGATTATGATGAGTGAAGAAGGCGATAAGAGGCGCCTTGTGATTTTTGCCTAAACCACTTGAATTGAATTCATCAAACACTGCGCTTCCGCTGAAAATATATCCGAGTGAATCCGGATAAAGAGCAATTGGTTTCTCCTCCCAGTGGATAAGGTCTTTACTGGTTGCATGGCCCCAGTGCATCGGCCCCCAAACCATTCCATCCGGATAATATTGGAAGAAGAGGTGATATACCCCGTTGTGAAAAACCATGCCATTCGGATCATTCATCCAATGTGCCTTTGGCGAAAAATGAAAAACCGGTCGATAAGGCTCATCCATCCCGAGAGAATCAGTCTGTGCCCTCGCAATGGTAACCATCGTAAAAAGGAGGCATGAGAGCATCCCTATTTTATTAAATCTATTCATCATATGTGAAATAAAAGTAGACATATATCCTGAAAATTGTCCTGTGCGTCACTTTCAAGGTTATAACAGGCAACATTTAACTGTTTTCCTGTATCTGTTGTTTTATTGCGGATTGATATTTTCAAAAGAACACAATACTGTTAAGCTTAAAAACTCCAAAAAGAACTGATCCGAATAGTATTTTTTTAAAGAAAATCCATTTCAAAATGAGATTCCTCTGCCTCATTCTTTGCCTGATTGGCATCCACAATTTCTCTATCGGACAGCCCTGGTTAAGCAAGCCATATCTGCATACAAGATCAAAAAATGATAGTCTGATTCAACCCAATTTTTATGCTATCCAGAAAGCATTCAATAAATATGAAAAGAAGGAACTCAGGGAGAGAAATAATGAAGCAAAAGATATAACCGAAGAAGATGAAGGCCCTTTCGCAGGATGGGCTCAATACAAACGTTGGGAGAATCATATGGAACCCAGGGTCTACCCTACTGGTGATCTCTCTCTTCCATCAACTAACTATAGCGAATTTCAAAAATATCTTGCTTCTCCTTTCTACACAGCATCTCTGAATAACAGATCGATCCCTCCTGCAAACTGGACTGCATTAGGTCCAACAGGTTCAATAACGAACTATTATTTAGAAGGCGCAGGCAGGATCAATTTTCTTCGTTTTGATCCGGTCAATACAAATAAAATGTGGTGCCTTTCTCCATTAGGTGGTCTTTGGAAAAGTATTGATGGTGGTGCGAACTGGACGACGAATACGGATCAGCTGCCAATAGTCGGTGGTTCTGATGTTGCTATTAATCCTTTGCATCCGCTCATCATGTACCTGGCAACTGGCGATGCGAATGGCACCGGGTCTCAGCTCACTATAGCTTCCATCGGCATTTTTAAATCAACGGATGGCGGGGTCACGTGGCCTACCGCAAGTAATACGATGAATTGGGCTGTAAGTCTTGGTCGGAATATTTATAAACTCATCATACATCCGACACGACCTGATACAGTTTTAGCTGCTACAACGAATGGAATATATAGAACTGTTGATGCAGGATTGCATTGGATTCAAATGCAAACTGGACAATTTACCGACATCGAATTCAAACCTGGTCATCCTAATGTAGTATATGCAACTGCAGGTATTTTTTCAGGCGGTTCTTTTTACAAATCTGTTGATTCGGGTGGAACATGGAGTCTTGTGACGAATGGACTTCCGTTGAGTACTGATGTGGCCCGTCTTGAAATAGGTGTGACACCTGCTGACACCAATTATGTATATATAGTAGCTGTCAAAAAAAGCACCTGGGATTTTTATGGTTGCTATCGTTCTGTGGATGGAGGTAATCAATTTACTTTACGGGCGACTACTCCGAATATTTTATTCGGACAAGCGGGATCACAGGCATGGTACAATCTGGCTCTTGGTGTATCACCTATACATAAGGATACACTTCTGGCAGGAGGCACTAATTTGTATAGAAGTCTTGATGGCGGTACCACATGGGTGAAAGTATCCAGTGAAACAGGCGGCTTAATTCCTTTTGTACATCCCGATCATCACTCTATTACATTTTTGCCCGGTCAGGATTCCATTTATTTTTCGGGAAATGATGGCGGCTTGTTTAAAACTACCAACAGAGGTGTCACATGGAATCCAATCAATGAAGGAATGCAAATAGCTCAAATGTATAAAGTGGGAATTTCCAAATTGCATCCATACACACTTCTGACAGGTCACCAGGATATGGCCACATTTATTTACAATGGATCTATATGGAATATGTTCACACCCAATACAGGGGATGGCATGGAAAGCATTTACGAACATGACAATGATTCAATCCGCTACATAGAATCTTACAATGGCCACATCAGTGTTTCCTATAATAATTATCCGCTTTATCACAATGTGTGTCTCAACAATATGTCAGGCGTCAATGGTCCCGGAAGCTGGATCACGCCTTATGTCATGCATCCCATGCTTGATTCCACTTTGCTTGTTGGCAAACTCCAGGTATGGCGTACTACAAACGGGGGTCAGCTCAATAGCTTTGTACAAGTTGGCAATGTAACAGGAGGAGCAACCAATGTCATCGGGCTTGCATATGCTGAATCAAATCCAAACTACATGTATGCAGTAAAATCCAATCGTGTTTTTGTGGCGATTGATGGAAATACTTTTACGGACAAGACCGGTACATTACCCGTTGCAAGTGTAAGCATCACTGGTGTCGCTGTGAGCAACACAGATCCCAAAAAAGTATGGGTCACATTTTCGGGTTACAATTCAGCCAATAAAGTATGGTATTCTAATGATGGAGGTGATACCTGGTCGAATCATTCTTCCGGATTACCAAATATTCCTGTCAATTGTATCGTGTATCAGCATGCCTCGGATGATGGCATTTATGTAGGCACTGATGTAGGAGTTTATTATATTGATAATTCGTATAGCACATGGCAATCTTACTTCACCGCATTGCCAAATGTTGATGTTGAAGAATTGGAAATTACATATTCAATAGGAAAAATAAGAGCTGCTACCAACGGACGTGGTCTTTGGGAATCACCTCTTGCGGTGCCAGTACCTTCGACTCTTACATGGGTTGGGTCTGTTTCATCTGATTGGAATAATCCTGCTAATTGGACCCCTCATGCAGTGCCGACCATAATGCAGGATGTCACCATTCCTGATGTCAATCTTCCAAATTTTGATCCTGTGGTGAATGTTCCAGGTCAGGGTTGTAAACATCTGACTCTTCAAACCGGTGCCAATGTGACCGTGCTTGCAGGCAACTTATTTACTACAAAACAGAATTAAAATAAATAATGAGATTCATCTCCCTAATACTGTTAGTGCTCGCTCTCCAAACGAATTCATCAGCACAGCCCTGGCTTACCAAGCCCTATTTCAAATCAAGGAATTATGGAGATAGCCTCACCCGCCCCAACTTTTACGACATCCAGAAAGCCTTCGATAAATACGAGAAAAAACAACTTCGCGCAAAGAAGGAAGAACAAGAAACAGGTGCTGAAGATGACGGGCCATTTGCAGGCTGGGCACAATACAAACGATGGGAAGCTCATATGGAACCACGTGTATTTCCCTCCGGTGATCTCTCACTCCCCGCAAATAATTATACCGAATTCCAAAATTATCTTTCTTCTACGTACTATACTTCATCAGCTCAAAATCGTTCAATTCCCGCAGCGACCTGGACTGCATTAGGTCCTTCAGGTACAAGTTCAAATTCGTACTTCATAGGTTGTGCAAGAATAAATGCCATTCGCTTCAATCCGAATAACAGCAATATCATGTGGTGTCTGGCTCCGATGGGAGGATTGTGGAAAAGCATTGATGGCGGCCTTAACTGGACATCGAATACCGATCAGTTACCGATCATTGGCTGTTCAGATATTGCGATCGACCCATCTAATACACAGATCATGTATCTCGCCACCGGTGATGCTAATGGCTGGTCATCCAACTTTTCGCAACCCTCTATTGGCGTTCTGAAATCAACAGATGGAGGCGCAACATGGCCATTAGCCAGTAACACGATGAACTGGACCGTTAATCTGAATCGTAACATTTACAAACTGATCATTCATCCGACTCATCCTGACACCCTTTTTGCAGCGACGACAAATGGTATTTACCGAACAGTAGATGCAGGATTACATTGGATCCAGATGCAGTCTGGAATGTTTACAGACATTGAATTCAAACCAGGCCATCCAAATGTAATTTATGCTACTGCAGGTATTTTTTCAGGAGGTTTGTTTTACAAATCAACGGATAACGGTGCAACATTCACTGTGATATCAGAAGGACTTCCTCTCACAGCAAATGTTGGTCGAATGGAAATAGGCGTCACGCCGGCTGATTCCAATTATGTATATGTCGTAGCAGTCAAAAAAACAACGTCTGATTTCTATGGCTTCTATTCTTCGGTTGACGGAGGCGATACTTTTTCTTTACGGGCCACGACACCGAACATCCTTTTCGGAACAGCGGGATCCCAGGCCTGGTATAATTTGTGTATGGGGGTTTCTCCTTTACATAAGGATACGATCCTTGTAGGTGGTACAGTTTTGTACAGAAGTTTGGATGGAGGAATTACATGGACTAAAATCACAAGTGAGACAGGAGGATTTATTCCTTACGTTCATCCTGATGAGCATTGCATTACATTTCTGCCGGGGACAGATTCCGTTTATATTTCAGGTAATGATGGCGGTATTTTTAAGTCTACCAATCGAGGTGTCACATGGACTCCAATGAATGATGGACTCCAAATCGCACAGATGTACAGGATGGGTGTCTCTCCTCTAAATCCATACACCATCCTTACGGGTCATCAGGATATGGGAACACAGATCTTCAATGGCACAAGCTGGTCCATGTTTACACCCAATACCGGTGATGGAATGGAATGCATCTATGAACACGACAATGACACCATTCGCTATGTCGAATCCTATTATGGAAGGATAAATGTTTCTTATAATAATTATCCGCTTTTTCATATCGTGTGCAGCATCAATGGTAGTGGTGTGAATGCTACCGGAAGCTGGATTACGCCTGTGATCATGCATCCTGTGCATGATTCCACGCTGTTGATTGGTAAGGCTCAGGTGTGGCGAACGACAAACGGAGGACAGACAGGTAGCTTTGTGCAAGTAGGCAATGTAACAGGTGGAAATACTAATCTCATCGGTCTGGCTTATGCAGAATCTGATCCTAATTATATCTATGCAGCCAAATCAAATCGCGTCTTTCTCTCAACAGATGGAAACACTTTCACTGATAAGACCGGGATTTTACCTGTGTCTAATGCTAGTATAACCTCTATCGCAGTAAGCAATACGGATCCTAAAAAAGTATGGGTTACGTTTTCCGGATACGTTGCTGCTAATAAAGTTTGGTACTCTGTTGATGCAGGGGATACATGGATGAACCGATCTACGGGTTTGCCGAATCTTCCTGTCAATTGTATCACTTATCAACATGCTTCGGATGATGGAATATATATAGGAACTGATATCGGAATATATTTTATTGACAATTCATATGCCTCATGGCAATCATTTTTTACAAGTCTGCCAAATGTAGATGTTGAAGAACTTGAAATAGCTTATGGAATTGGAAAAATACGGGCTGCCACGAATGGAAGAGGACTTTGGGAATCAAACCTGGCTGTGCCAGTACCAACGGCTCTCACATGGGTCGGTAATATTTCATCTGACTGGAATAATCCGGCTAACTGGATGCCTCATGCCGTTCCAACTACAATGCAAGCTGTAACAATTCCTGATGTGACACTGCCTAACTTTGATCCGATTGTAAATGTCCCCGGACTAGGCTGTAAAAATCTAACGATTCAAACAGGTGGGAATGTCACAGTGCCTATAGGGAACTTATTTACTACAAAACAGAACTGATAAGGATTTGAGATGTGAGATTTGAGATTTTGGATATTTAAAATTTTGGTCTTTCTTAATTTAGTGTACTTTGGAAAGCTTATAAAAAGCCCATTTTAAACTAAATCAAAAAATCATTATCTCAGGCCAATGATCAAGAATATCAAGATCTTAAAAACTGAAATCCTTTCTGATAATTGGTATGTGCTCAAAAAAATAACATATGAGTATCAGAAAAAAGATGGATCTCTTCATGTTCAATCGCGGGAAGCGTATGACAGAGGCAATGGAGCTGCGATACTGCTCTACAACAAAGAGAAACAAACGGTCATCCTGACCAGGCAGTTCAGATTGCCAACCTATATCAATGGAAATACTTCGGGCATGCTGATTGAAGTATGCGCAGGACTCCTGGATAAAGACAAGCCAGAAGAAGCCATCCTGCGGGAGACACAAGAAGAAACCGGTTTCAAAATAGCATATGCTAAAAAAGTATTTGAAGCGTATATGTCTCCGGGTTCTGTGACAGAAATCCTCTACTTCTTCATTGCAGAATATCTTCCTTCGATGAAAATAGCTGAAGGCGGTGGTCTTGAGCATGAAGAAGAAAATATTGACGTCCTTGAATTTAATATTGATCAGGCTATGCAGATGATTGAAAGTGGTGACATCAAAGATGGAAAAACAATCATGTTGCTGCAATACATTAAATTGAAAAAGATACTTTGAGGACAAAGGTAGAAGTTTGCTTAGCTTGTGTCCATTCATTAAGAAAATCCAAAAAATGAAATACACACTTCTCTTCCTCATTCCATTTTTTGCAGCTTGCCATACCAATCCACTTTACGATACCATCATCCGTAACGGATTAATTTACGATGGAAATGGTGGCCCACCGATCAAAGGTGATATTGCTATCAATGCAGATACCATAGCGGCCATTGGAGACCTGACCAATACTACCTCCAAAACAACCATTGAGGCAAATGGTAAGGCTATATCTCCCGGCTTCATCAATATGCTGAGCTGGGCTACAGAATCATTGATAGAAGATGGCCGCTCGCAAAGCGATATCCGGC
>JBDUDG010000216.1:0-5915 GCA_040003045.1 Saprospiraceae bacterium
ATCATGAATACCTGTAATGGTGACAGGAACACATGAAGAAGTATCAGAACATTCATTCATATTAATGATCACCCCATAATTTCCACTTGCCGTTGGAGAAAAAGTTTGTTCCGTTTCTCCTTCAATGATCTGGTTTCCAAGATCGCAATTGATCCATTGATAAGATGCTCCAACCTGATCAGACATCAGCGATGTCCCTATAACAGTCACGCTGTTATCCAGACTTACAATGTTGAGGTCAAGTGTGATGGTGCTGTCACATCCCATTTGTGTGGGAATGGTATAGACGTAGACACCTGAATTCTGCCAGTTATGAAGTCCGTCAGGTGTAGTATAACTATCACATGCCATGACACTCATGACAGTATCTCGATCATAATGGATGGTAAGATTATATGTTACTATACTATCGCAGCCGGCAATATTTGCATAAATGACCGGATAACTTCCTGACGTTGTCCATGAAAATAATCCATCGGGTGAGGAATATACATTGCATGCTGTCGCTTCTATTTCAGTCTGACTGCTCTGAAGAATAGTTACATTGTAATTGATGATGCTGTCACACCCGTGTATGCTCGTAAATAAAACCGGATACACCCCAGTTTCCGTCCATGTATGCTGACCATCGGGTGTGGAATATGTGTCACAGGTAGTTAAGTCAACCTGAGTTTCACTGCTGTAATCAATTGTGACGTTGTAATTGATGATGCTATCACATCCATGCACATTCGAAAACAAAAGTGGATATATCCCTGACGCCGTCCAGGTATGCTGACCATCCGGCGTAGAATATGAATTACAAGACGTTGCTATTATTTCACTTTGGCTGTCGTGATTTATAGTTATATGATAATTGAGGATACTATCGCATCCATCCGTATTGGTGAATGTGATCGGGTATGTTCCGGAGATGAACCACGTGTTCATTCCATCGGCTGTGGTGTATTCATTGCACGCTGTCGCATCAATATTTGTCTGACTGCTTTGCAATATGGTTAAATGATAGTTGATGATGCTGTCACATCCACCAACATTTGTCAGAACCACCTGATATATTCCTGATGCCATGTGTGCGCTTCCATCCGGCGTGGTGAATTCATCGCATGCTGATACAACCACGTCATCCATAGTGGGTTGGGCTATGATTAAATGCACGGTGATTACGCTGTCACAACCGAGCGCAGTGGGAATAATAGTTTCATAAGTGCCTGACGTTGTCCACAGCGTATGTCCATCGGGTGAAAGATATGCTGTACACGAATTAACATTCAGCTCGATGTTTTGCGGTTGACATTGTTTGAGTTGAAGGAGGAAAAAATCTTTGTTGCTCCCATGATCCTGCTCAAGATTGACGCCAATAGTAGGATCAAGATCAATATTTCCTGAATATTCTCCGGCGCACCAGATATAGGCTGATGAAAGTGTGGTAATGGCATTTCCCCTCGCTAATGCGGAACCACTCAATTGATTGATTGAAACAAATGCACCAGTTGGTGAAAGTTTGGATATGAAAACATCTTCCTGATTATTAGCATAAAGAGAAAGTTGAGCAGGTCCCGGATCGAAATCTGTTTCAGAGTTGAAGGAGCCAGTTGTATAAATATTACCCAGATCATCTAATGTGATGTCCTTGCCTTCATCTCCATTTCCGGCGAAGTACTTTGCCCAGACGTAATGGCCATCTGTATTTAGTTTAGAGATATAGACATTAGTCAGCCCCTGCGATTGAAGAAAGGCGGTTGAAACGTCCGGATTGAAATCTACATTGCTGCTAAAGCTACCTGTAGAAAAAACATTACCGGCATGATCGCATACGATTGCATTTCCCTCATCCTCATCTTCTGCACCAAATGAATCTGCCCACTGCCACTGACCATCCTGATCGAGTTTTAATATAAAAATATCGGTTAGTCCATTAGAGGTAAGCATATGCACATTCGCTCCAGGATCAAAATCAACAGAATCAGAATAAGATCCCGTGAGCACTATGGATTGTTGCAAATCAGTTGTGACAGAATGTGCAGCGTCTGCTCCGGGTCCACCTGTTGATTGTGCCCAAAGAAAATTTCCATCATGATCAAGCTTTGAAATAAAAATATCTGTCAGACCATTGGAAACAAGATTTGATACTTCATTTGATGGATTGAAATCACCAGTATTTGAGTACAAGCCTGTTGTCAGAATATTTCCACTTAGATCTATAGCTATTGAACGACCTTCATCCTGACCATCACCACCCATTTGCCCGGCCCAAACAAATAGACCTTGTGCATTCAGTTTTAAAACAAATATATCACCTTCACCAAAAGAGGTCATGTCATGCGACGCATCTTCCGGATCGAATTCGGCAGTCTGTCTGAAAGAGCCTGTTGCATATACATTTCCTTCTTTATCGAGCGCAAGACTATAAGCAACGTCATCTTCATTTCCCCCGGCACGTTTTGCCCAAAGCAGTTGTCCGGTTGAATCATATTTAGCAATAAAAATATCAGTACCGCCCGCAGAGACAAGATCAAAATCAGCGGCAGCAGGATCAAAATCAACTGTGTTTTCAAATGAGCCTGTTACATACACATTCCGAGCGGAGTCAGCCACAACATCATAGGCTACATCATTTTGTGCAGAACCAAATGCGTGTCCCCAAGCAAATGTATTATGATCGAGAAAAGGATTGCCATTTCCTGTTCGATAGTAATAGATTTCTTTATTGCCATCGCTTTCTTCGGTGCTGATGATGTGGACATCGCGTTCTTCGAGTGCGACAAAGGCGCCAGTTGAAATTCCCTGACTTACCGGTGATACACCAGCCTGTGACCAACTTACACCTGCATCAGTTGAAATCACTTCGAAGGTGGCCCAATCGCTGATATTGATTTCATTCCATACGACATAAACATATGGTCCTTCTGTTGCCGCGCGTGGAGTTTTGGCCTGATTGTTATGCCCTGGAAGTTTGACATCATTCTGCCATGTAGCACCATTGTCGATTGATCTTCGCATGTAAATATCGCCTGCTCCATTTCTTCGATCAGACCAAAATGCAAATACGACTGTGTCAGAGCAAATGATCATGGGTTCTTCGCTAAATGAAGAAACTGTTGTCAGTTCATATTGAGGTAACCAGCTGTTTCCATTGTCCAGTGAGTGTCGATAATACACACCAGATCCATCGGTCTTGCCCCAAACTACGTGAACGGAATTCTCAAAAACAGTGATGGAAGGATTCAGCGAATTTGATAATGCATTTGACAGTCGCATGGACGTTTCCCAGGTAGAACCGTTGTCTGTTGATTTCAGGTACCAGATTTCACTTGCTTTATGATCATTGGCCTCCCAAACTACGTGGACGTTGGGACCATCTGCTGCGATAGTTGGACGGACTTGCTCTCCTATCTGATCAGTAAGAAGAATATCAGGGCTCCATGTAGTTCCATTGTCCAGGGATCGCTTATAATAAATTTCGCTGTGCGTATGACGATGATCTGTCCAGACAACGTGTACTGTATTGCCGCTGACGGCTATAGAAGGATATGAAGCACTTACATTGCTGAGGCTGAGTTGAGCATCATCCTCCCAGGTATGGCCATGATCTTGTGATCTTTTATAGAATACTTCAGCATTTCCAAAGCGTGTATCAGTCCAGACCACATGGATCAATTCGCGTATTGCGGCAATGCATTGCGCATTATTGTCAGACGTGTAAGAAGAATCAGGGTTATTGGTCAGCCGGACCTGTGAAAAGAGAGGGAGAGTTATTAATAGAGTGAATAGCAGCAGACATAATCTCATATGAAGAGAAACTTTCATTTTGGAAAAAGGTTTTTGGGTGCGGGAGGGGGTGATCGGGGTGCAAATATCTAAAATTCTTTAATATCTGCTAGTTAAAATGCGTCTTTTTGCTATGAATATTGGCAACGTGAAGGTCGATACATTGATTGCCTATGGAAACTTGTTTTTTATATGTCATTATGATTGAATTCTATAACATAAACAAGATAGGATTTCCAACCATAATGGACTCTATACGGTTTTTACTGTGTTCCCTTATAATTTACTGTGTTTTCCTTATTATTTACAGGTTAAAATAAATCCACCATGCAGGCTCAAATTGTTAAAGGAAAAAATTATATCCGAAATGGCCTTAATCATCTGAAAGCAATTAAAGTTCAATGTCCCTTTTTAGGAATAAGTGTATTTGCCTGCAGTCAATATGATAATAACAATAACAGGAAACAAAAAAACAAATGAAACGAAATAAGAAATCAGGAAACCTGCTATCAGGAAAGGATAGAGCTTCCTGTACGTCTTCGAATTGATCAGTTCCAGATTTATGTTATCAATAACAGCTTCATCCTTTAATTCATAGGGTGATTCAAAGGGATATTTCTTTTCTGCTTTCGTCCTGGGAACTATGAAGAGCATCAAAGTTGATCTCAAGGAAGAGATTTTTTATGTATACCAAAATAGTCAAAATAAACCGAACCTGTGATTCCTGACGAGTATTCCTTTTCTCCCTTGAAAGTATATTCTTTAATAAAATTTCTATACATTTCTTAACTCAGCAATGAGCTTTTCTAAAGTCGCTTTTGCATCACCAAAAAGCATTCTCGTCTTTCGATCATAAAATAATTCATTTTCAATACCAGCATAACCTTTCGCCATACTGCGCTTCATCACAATAATATTTTTTGCTGTATTCGCTTTGATGATAGGCATGCCATAGATCGGTGATGATGGATCTGTTTCGGCAGCAGGATTGACCACATCATTTGCACCGATGACGATGACCACATCTGTGTTCGGAAGTTGTGGATTGATTTCATCCATTTCTTTAAGCTTTTCATACGGAACATCTGCTTCGGCGAGCAATACATTCATGTGCCCCGGCATCCGGCCTGCAACAGGATGAATCGCATAATTCACTTCCACGCCTTTTTGCTCGAGCATTTTTTCAAATTCATGACAGGTATGTTGTGCCTGTGCAACGGCAAGGCCATAGCCAGGTACGATGACAACACGTTGTGCATAGGCACATAAGATCGCTGCATCTGTCACATTGATTTCGCTGATCGACATGCCTTCCATTGACTTTGAGCTTGGGCCAGTGGCACTGAATGCACCGCTGATAACATTCCACAGCGATCGGTTCATCGCTTTGCACATCAACACTGTCAGAATGGTACCTGCACTTCCAACAAGGATACCACCAGTAAGCATCACCTGGTTGTCATATAAAAATCCACCGAGGGCTGCTGCAATTCCTGTGAATGAATTCAACAATGAAATAACCACCGGCATATCCGCACCGCCGATCGGCAAAACAAATAAAATACCGTATATCATCGAAGCCCCAAATACAACCCATACAAATACATCACCCCACGCAGGGATAAAAGAAACTGCAACGATCAATGCAAGGATGCCAAATACAATAGTATTGTTGGTGACCTGTTGAACTTTGCTTCCATAATCTCTAATTTTTCCTTCAAGCTTTCCAAAGGCAACCATACTACCTGCAAATGAAACTGTCCCGATCATCAGACTCAGAAATATAATAAAGCGATGCCCGAATTCTTGCGGATGATGTGTATTCATTTCAACTATCGCAATAAGAGCAGCACACGCACCTCCCATACCATTGAACATTGACACCATTTGAGGCATGGCGGTCATCTTCACACGCATTGCTGCAGCATAACCTACAATAGTACCTATCAGAATAGCGCCGAAAATGAAAGGTAAATTGCCAATTCGGGAAACGGCGCCAGTTTCATGATCTATATTTTCGTGCAAAAGGATCGTCCCCACAATCGCAATGACCATACCCAGAGCAGCAAACAAATTTCCCTTTTTTGCTGTATCGGGTTTCGACAACATCTTTAATCCTACGATAAAAGAGATGCTGCCAAAGA
>JBDUDG010000025.1:0-19840 GCA_040003045.1 Saprospiraceae bacterium
TAAAGAGCCAATTTAATGTACTGTCTGTATGCATTCTGATCCAGTCTCCTGCTGCAGTCAACAGAGACGAAATCACTAATGAAATGAGAAGCAGAAAGCCAATAGAGAGGATCAGACCAAATGAAAACAAACGCGTTTTTAAGAGTGTCCAAATACCTGATTTCTTAGTTGTTGCTTTTACCTCCCAGATGATGTTTAGTGATTTTTGCATTTGAACAAAAACACCGGTAGCGCCTACAAGGATAGTCACCACACCTAAGATCGTAGCCCAAATAGAGTCACGACTTCTGCTGGCCAGCAGGATCATTTGTTCTATCTGAACTGCTGTATCCTCACCCATAGATTTGGCAATACTGGAATGAAGTTGATGATTTACGATTTCGGCTCCAAAGAAGTATCCTGCGAGTGTTACCACTACAACCAATAAGCCGGGCAATGAAAAGATAGCACTATAGGAGATGACAGAACTTTCCTTGGCTGGATCTCTGGCCCACCAGCTTTTGAAAGCTTTTTTAAGCACTTTGGGAAAACTATTAAAATGTAGAAACATAGTTTGATTAATGAAAATAACACTACTTCTTTTTCTCTTTGCTTTTATTCTCTCCCGGTTTCCCGAATATTTTTTTAAACAGGCCTTCTTTGTTTTTCTCCTGGACGGCTTTTACTGAATTGATAGACACCTGGTTATCCAGTGCAGGGAAAATGGCCTGAATAAACCCATTGCGAAGTGCGGCAAGTACGGCATACCAAGTTCCTATGGTACGGTGACCATATTCACCCACGATAGGAATTTTAGTGGCAATCTGATTTGAGCCAGGATTGGTCAGTACATCTGCGACGATTCCCACCAGGCCTTCCCAGATTTTACGGAGAATGCTATCTTTTTTATCTTCCGGACCCACAACATCGAGATTAGTGATGAAAGGTTTGACATAACCGATAAATTTTCTGTCTTTCGCCGCGAGTTCCATGTAGAGACCAAAAGTACCTTTATTGACATCGAACCCCGCGTAAGCTTTAAAAAAATCATTAAATCTCACAAGATTAGCATCTTTAATTTCAATATTCATGTCATAGGTGGGATCATCGGCGAGGGCATCGACACGCATATTAAATTTCATTCTTCCCTCATAGACATTTGCTTCGGCTTCAATATTTGCAGGAAGCAATGTGGTGTCCACTACATTAGATAAATTCTTTGCGAGTATATGCGCGCGATCAAGATGAACATCTACTATAGGCGTCACCGTATTATCAAGGTAGCCAATTTTTCCATCCAAGATCTCGATGCGATTTACCTTAATCGGTGTGAAGGTTTTAAGCATATGACGGAAGTCATTCGTATCCTTTTCCATTTGCTGCGGGACAGCCTTGTTCTCTGTAAACTGGAGAACCGGAGCTGAGAAGATTAATTCGCTTACTATTTTACCCTTGAACAATGAGCGCCATTCAATAGAGAGATCAACATTGGGACAGGAAAAAAGTGGAGTTTGATTTTTGGTGACGGAATCGACCTTGTTGATATAAATATCATTTACCACATATGCTCCCCGATAGAGAGAAAGATCGATGTCATACACATGTCCGAAATAACCATGGATGGTCGTCAGGTCTTTGTTGACATAATGCAGTATGGCGTAAGGCAGGACGAGACGAATTGCTATAAGAAGAACAAGTAAGGCTAAGACAATCTTGAGCGCTTTTCGTTTTCTTGCCTTTTTCGTCGGTGTCGTGGACATTGGATCCGGTATTTATTAGTTGGCTAAACCCGTCTGCAACTTTCAAAAGAAGGTGAGTAATACCTATTTGCAATCAGATAATCTCACCTTCTTCACCTTGCGCTATATACTGATCAAAATATTCTTTGGGGGTACTCACAATCACCCCAAATTTTTGAAGGGGGATTGAGTGAATGAATTTATTATTTTCGAAACTACTTCTTTCTTATTTTCTTGATTGTTTTCACCACAAAACCAAAGACAATCGGAGCGGCTAAACGAATCAAAGTGGCTTGTGCTGGTGTAAGGCGCTTAAGTCCCAGAACCGCTGCTCCACCTATAAGACTAGAGGCAGTATTCGCTTTTGAATTAACCAATAATTTTTTTGCAAAAAAACTCAGCGCGATGCCGACACCTGCCTGAATGAGATACGTTTTGAGTTCTTTATTACCCGTTACTTCTGCAACGGCGCTTTTTATCAGGTTGACGGGTTTGAGGCTTTCACCGGTTACCTTGAGTTGCTGCTTCAAAGCATGAAAATCCTGCTTACTTTGGTGTTCAAGGGACAGGATTAAGGCATTAATAGAATCTGTTGATTTGGCCTTGCTCATGATTTTTATTTGAGAATTTGAGAAATAATTGAATCGATGATCGGGTTCTTTATCAGCTTGTCCCTGGTAAAATAAATGATCAGGGCTATAAGCAGATACAAGCCAGAGACAATAAAAAATCCGGAATAGACATGGCCCATAATTTCGCCGAGCCATATGGCCACTCCTATATTGAGCATGAGGAAGAAAATAGTAAAGAAAAGGAAGATGACAATTGTGGAAACAAGGGAGGCTACAACCACAGCCATCTTGTCCGCGGCCTTCAGCCTGAATAATTCTATGTTGGTCTTTGCATAGGTCTCCGCTTTCTCAAACAGGTCTTCGATCATCTCCTTCCGTTCCTCGATCGGATCGAGATTGTCGTCCTCTATTTCCGCCCCTGTCACTGTCGTGTGGTCTTCAACTGAAGATGTTCCCACATCCTGACCAACTTCTTGTCGTGCCATTAGTACTTTTTTCGTTGTGTTTTTCTGGCCAGAGAAAATACTTTCCTTCTAAATCAGATTTCACCGGCTAATTTACAATAGACTCCCGAATCGGGATGAAACAGGATATTTGCCTCTTATCCAATCTATTCTGAATACAAGGGAAAACAGAAACACCTGCTCATGAATAAACAGGTGTTTCGATTAGTGGTATTAACTATACTTTTTCATGTCACTCTTGACCTCACTCTTGAGATCATTGTACTTTGACTTGGCTGAGTCAACCATTTCATGGGCTTTTCCTTTGGCTTCATCCTTGGTAGATTCAACCTTGCTCATGAAACCATCCAAAAACTCATTGAATTTGGATTGTAAATCTTCCACATATGCTTCTCCTTTTTTGGAGATTTTCTTGCGGGTTTTCTCACCACTGTCAGGTGCCAACATGATGCCTAAAGCAGCACCTACTGCAAGGCCAACTACTACACCTAATAATACCTTAGAAGCACTCATGATTTATGATTTTTATTGGTTAAGTAATATATACTGTCCCTAAGCAATTGGTTTGTTGCCAGAGATTATTCTCAATAAAATAGCGATGACAGCTATGACCAACAAGACGTGGATAATACCACCTGCACTATAGACGAAGAATCCAAGAGCCCACAGTATGATCAGTACGATGGCGATTAAATACAATAGATTTCCCATGATGTTAAGATTTATTGGTTAAAAGGTTTTTCATTTCTATTTTTACAGCTGGCTCACTAATCTAAGAGCATCTGCTTGGTATTAAATTAAACAATCGGGCTGACAACAAGTTCAATTTTTTTTCTGCGTCTCGCTATACAGCGTCCTCATTTACATTGTTTTCCGCTATTTCAGTTAAAGTTGAATCGGCTTCTTTTTCTTCATTCAGGGTTTCCTCAAGAAGATTTGCCGCTTCATCAAAACCAAGTTGCCTGGCAAATGTGGTTAAGGTGCCGTAGGATGCTATCTCATAGTGCTCGACTTTTTGCGCAGCACTGATGATACCTGCATCCCGAACACTTCCAGATTCGGTAGATTCCATGATCTCATCTGCCTCTTTCATCAGACCTTCCATTGCTTCACATTTCTTTGCGGCGGCTTTCACACCAATAGATTCAAAGACTTCTTCACATCTGGTGACCTGGCCTTTTGTAACCTCAAGATGATCCTTTAAGGCATCAATTAATTCTTCTGAGGTTGCTTTTTTAATCATCTTAGGAATTGCCTTGGTTAGTGCTTTTTCAGCCCAATAGATATCCTTAAGCTCGTCCTCGAATAGTTGCTGTAGGCCTGATGCTTTGGCCGGAGATTTTGTAGTTGCAGGTTTTTTGGCGGCTGGTTTTGGAGAGGCCGCTTTGACATTTGTTTTCTGTTTCATTATCGTTTTTTTATGTTGAATAATAGGTTTTATTTATTACTCACCAACTGCATAATCATCATTGTAGTAAATAGGTTGCCATTGATCGCGATAATTGGTTAGTTCTGAAGTCGTAGTTCCATTCTGTGTATTGTTAATAAATGAGAAAGGTTCTGCTTCTATAAGTCCCATCATAAAATTGAAAGAATCCATCAGCCTGCTCTGAGTTAGTGGTGTATTTAGTTCAAAAGTCAGCGGTGAATTTATCTGGGATTGGGTGATGTGGTGAGGTTGCTGAAGATTTGGAATTACCGTTCTGCTTTTCATGATATCTAATTAAAACGATGATGGAATGAATCAATATATCCGAGGAACGACACAAAGATGTCCGGATCACGAAAGCAATGCGTTACAAAATTTCAGGAATTTGTTATAAGTGGAAAACCAAGTAAAAAACAGACTCAGGAAGGTTGATCCGATAGGGGTTACCTCCGGAGTATACGATTCAGGAAAAGTTTGTCAAAAAGATCAGAGGCTGAGTACAAAATTTTCCCTGTTGAGATCAGAGTTGTGATATTGCCAGTTGATGGTAATGACTTCTTCAAGCACCTTAACCAGCGATGCAAAATCACTTGGTTTTTTAATATATACATTGGCGCCTTTGATAAAAGTGTCTTCAATATCACCTTCTGAAGCTGAGGTGGAATAGATAGCAACCGAAAGATTTTTCCATTTTTTATCGTTTCTTATTTCCCTTAGACATTCCACACCTCCTTTCCTTGGCATATTAAGATCGAGAAAAACAATGCCGGGAAAATCATCTTCAGCATGCTTGAGATATTCCATCAACTGGATACCATCTTTGACGATTGTGAGCCTTGTTTTAACCTTTACTTCCTCCAGGGCATCCCGGAAGATCAGGCGATCATCTTCATCATCATCGGCAAGAAGAACATGCAAAGGAGATTGATTCATATTTTGCTAATGACTAGTTGTTAAATGAATATAGTGAATTTTTATACCCAACCAGGAAGTATTTCAGGTTTGTAATCTCCTGAGTTTGATGATGCGCTGAAATGCAGTAGGCGTTAATCCGGTAGTTTTTTTAAACTGATTTGACAAATGCTGAACGCTGCTGTAATTCAGTTTCCAGGCTACTTCCGTGAGGGTTAATTCTTCATGCAGGATAAGCTGCTTTGCTCTTTCAATTTTTTGCAGGATGATAAAATTTTCAATCGATGTGAAGGTGACATCTGAAAATAATTTTGAAATATGGCCATAACTGTAATTCAGTTTGCGTGCCAGGTAATCAGAAAATTTGGCTGAGGAGAGTTTTTCATCTGTATTGATCAGTTCGATTATAGTGTCCTTAATTTTCTGAACAAATATATTTTTCTGATCATCGAGGAGTTCGATTCCGTATTTTTTTAGGGCCTGGTTGATTTCATCCTGGCGGCTTACAGTGATGGATTCTTTCAGCTCAATTTCACCAAGTGTGGTCAGCTCAAATGTGATGCCCATTTCCTCCAGTTTCTCCTGTAAAACCATTTTACAGACAGTCACCATATCATATCTAACGTGAAGCTTCATTTTGAAATGCAGGATTTACTTTATCAAACTCTATTCTTTCCAACGGTACTACAGAAATTCACTAAAAACTGCAATTATTCTCCCTGAAAGGTCGTCATATTCCGTGAATTGAAATATGTGAATATTTTGTACTGATTTTTACTCCGATAGTGAACCAAGATAAAATAATTTTAACCTCCCTATTTTTTTTCTTTATACACGGGTTATCATGCATGATAGCCTATAAATTTGTCTTTTGATTACCTTCATCCCATGACGCCTGTTGCTTATATCGCTCCAAATTTTACAGCCAATGCTGTGCGGTTTATTGAAGCCTTTGCAGAGTTGTATGATATCCGACTTGTTGTCATCAGTCAGGAGCCTATCGCTCTTCTGCCTCCCTGGCAGCAAAGCAGGATAGCTTATTCGCGTGCGATTTCAAATGTCTTTGACTCTGCTCAGCTGATCACGACGTTAACTGAGCTCCAGCGGAAAACCGGAAAGTTTCACAGGCTTTTAGGGGCTACTGAACAACTTCAGGTACCTCTGGCCCAAGCAAGAAAGGTATTGGGCGTGGAAGGAATGGATATTGAGACCTCACAGAATTTCAGGGACAAGTCCCGCATGAAGCTTCTTTTCGAGGAAGCAGGGATTCCTTGTGCTCGCCATGGGCTGGTGACAACCGTCCAGAATGCTTTGATTTTTACTAAAAAATGCCCTTACCCACTAGTGGTTAAGCCCGTAGCGGGGGCTGGTTCTCAAACTACTTTCCGGGTTAATACAGATGATGAAATGAGATCTGCATTCGAAGCGCTGGGAAACAAAGCGTCGGAAGGTGTGGTGGTTGAAGAATTTATTCAGGGTGAGGAATATTCACTTGATACTTTTTCATTGAACGGCCAAGTGGCAGGACACACGATCAATCATTATCTACCCAATCCGCTTGAAGTCATGACAAAACCATGGATACAGTGGCGTGTCATACTCCGAAAAGAAATCACCGGTAAGACGTTTGATGATATACGGGATGCCGGCAAAAAAGCGCTGGATGTGTTGGGTATGAAAACCGGGATGAGCCATATGGAATGGTTCAGGAGATCAGATGGAAGTCTTGCCATATCTGAGGTCGCTGCAAGACCACCTGGTGCCCAGTTTACAACCCTTATTTCCCGGGCATGTGATTTTGATGTTATACGAGCCTGGGTAAGATTGATGATCTATGATGAAATCGTCACACCTAAAATCAAGTATACCAGTGGAGCAGCATACCTGCGTGGCCAGGGATTGGGGAGAGTTGCAAGAGTGACGGGACTAGAGCAAATAAGATCTAAATACGATGACATCATCACTGATATCCGCATCCCAAAACTCGGGCAGGAGCCTTCGCCCAGCTACGAGGGGGAGGGATTCGTCATCGTGCGTCATCCTGACACACAAGTCATAGAGAATGCACTGAAAGAAATCGTTGAGAACGTACGTGTGGATCTTGAATGGTAGCACATTTTTTTCTGTTTCAGACATCTCTTTTTTATCATTCCTAAAAATAATATGGTTCAACACCGTCATTTTGGTTTCGCTCCCGATGGAAGAGTTGTAACTGAATATACTATTTCCAATCGCACCGGAATGGAAATGAAGGTCATTGATTACGGCTGTACTATCACTTCTCTGAAAGTTCCCGATCGGTATGGAACTTATGAAGATGTTGTGCTTGGTTTTAAATCGATGCAAGGGTATCTGGATTCAAAGCACTATTATGGATGTATAGTTGGAAGAGTGGCGAACCGGATTGCCAATGGTGTTTTTTCACTCGACCAACGTGAATATATACTGGAAAGAAATCTTTATCCACATCATTTACACGGAGGAAAAAACGGATTTGATAAAGTAATCTGGCGAGCTGAAGCAGTTCAAAATGATATGGGTGCAGGTATTAATTTTTATTATTTAAGTCCAGATGGTGACGAAGGTTATCCGGGGAATGTTAATATTAATGTTCAATATTTTTTAACTCAAGAGAATACAATTCAGTTTAAATATCGGGCTACTACTGATCAAAAGACGATCATTAATTTAACACAACACTCTTATTTCAATCTCGGCGAAAACAACGATATACTTAACCACGAACTATACATCAACGCCGATAAAATACTTTTGCTCGATAAAACGATGATCCCAAGTGGCGAATTAATTAATGTAAGATCATCTCCATTTGATTTTCTATCCTCAAAACGCATTGGCCGCGCCATGGATTCCGATCATGAGTTATTGAGAATTGGACATGGATATGATCAATATTGGGTGCTAAATAATAAGGGAAATAAACTATCAGATGCGGCAAGACTATACGATCCAAAAAGTGGACGTGTCCTCAGGGTTGTGACATCTGAGCCGGGAATTCAACTTTATACCGGCAATTATCTTGATGACCTTATATCAGGTAAAAATGGGGCTTCATATCATCCACATTCCGGCGTTTGTCTTGAAACTCAGCAATACCCTGATTCGCCTAATCATCCGGAGTTCCCATCTATTGTATTACGTCCTGATGAAGTCTATGAATCCACCACTATCTGGAAGTTTTCTGCAGAAGGATAAATACGCTATAGGCTGACAATCTTGATCTCTACTCGTTGATTTTTACGCCGGCCATCCACCGTTTGATTTGAGGCAATCGGTTGACGCTTACCATATCCTTTATAGGATATTTGTTGCTCGGGGATACCACGACCATACAAATAAAGGGCAATATTTTTTGCTCGGGTTGTTGAAAGCCGATCACAATATTCATCCGTAGGCAAACTATTTGTGTGTCCACCGATTTCAATAATGACCTTGTAATTGTTTTTCAAAAAATCATAAATTTCTTCCAGCACTCCGAAGGAAGTTGGTTGTATTGTGGCACTATCGGCTGCGAAGTAGAGCTTATCAACTCTTATGGTTTCACCAAGCTTTAGTGTGGAGATATCGAGATTTTTCAAAACTTTCTCTGCAGCAATCGTGACACTGCTATTTGCAATACAGCCATTAGCATCTATAATTCTCACAGAATGCAAACCTTCATTGAGCCCGGATGCTTCTAACATGGTCTCCCCATTGTTCCATAATGTCTGATATGGTTCTGCGCCTCCTGCAACGGTGACTATTGCTTTTCCATCTGTAGCAAGTTTGTCAGAGGCATTGGTTTCGGATTTAGCAATGGCTGAAATTTTTGGAGAAGAAGAAACAATACCGCTTGCTTCAATGGCTTTTCCGTCCGCATCAATTACTACAGCTTTGTATATCCCCGGTGGTAATCCGGAAATATCTTTCTGCGTAGAATTCTGATAATTCCATTTGTAAGCATAAGGAGGTTTGCCACCTGAAACCTTTACACCAACATGACCAGTAGACATCCCGGTACATACCGGTGTGGATAACACCTCAATAGCCACGGTAAAATCATCCGAATTGGTTACCGGTAAAGCCACTGCTATAGTGTCTTCGATGATCCTGGACATACCCAGATCGCCGGCTATCCACACGTTTTTACCTGGTCCCTGGGCTAAAAGCATCATTGGCTCACTGGCGCCATCTCTGTTCATGGAGACGATCTTTTCTTCGTAGGGATTATACTTTACCAGAATTTCAGAGGCGATGTAAATCAGTCCCTGGCCATCGGATGAAAGAGCACGAACTTTTCCCTGAACTAGATTTTTCCATGCATCTATAGGATACCATCTATTATAAGAATCGACCAGCCACATATTTTGGCTTGCAGCCATCCATGCACCTTCAGAAGTAGATGTGATGGCAGTGATAGCCTGTTCTTCTTCATAGAGCTTCCATTTTTTTCCCTGTACACGTACGACGCCATTGTCGGTTCCGATCCATCGTACATTGAAAGGATCGGTGTGGATGAAATTAATCTTATTATTTTTTAAGATACCGTCATCGACCGAGTAATGTTTTATTATTTTCTCCTGGGGAATGGAAAGTGTGTAGACACCATTAGTCGTACCTACCCATACGGTTGATTTTGTGACATCCATACAAGTGGCCTGGACCTTTTGATCCAGTTCAATCACTTTGCCTGATGATGTGAAACGTACCGAGCCATCATCTACCAGCATGATCAGACCTGCATCCGAAGACCAGTCAATATCCATGATATGGGTGCCGGCTGACATTGGCTGTGCTTTATTGCTGTTCGATGGTATCAGGAATACATCAGCAGCGGTGGCCACATAAATATTGCCGGAATTGTCATGGGTGATCGCCCTGTATTCGGTATGTACGGGAATTCCCTCAATACGTTGTACGGCCTTAAGTTGCTGTCCGGCCAGGTTAGAAATGTGGGCAATACAAATCGAGACAAAAAATATAATCCTACTGTGCTTCATGATGGTCCAATGTTACAAAAATACCTCGTGACCATGGATAACGTCGAAACGGGGTCCCGGAGTTTATAGGCGCTGAGGACTGTTTATTTTACAATAAATTACACCCCGGTAGCGCATTTCAGGACAAAACCACTGCAAAATGAAACGAAAAATACGGATGGGAATGATAGGTGGCGGACAGGGGGCATTCATTGGTGCGGTGCACAGGATGGCAGCCGCTCTTGATAGTCAGATCGTGCTTGTCTGCGGCGCTTTCAGTGGTGACCCGGATAAATCCAGAACGAATGGTGCGGAATTATTTCTTTCTACTGAAAGATGCTATGGGAATTATGAAGAGATGATTCTGGCTGAATCCTTGCTCCCCAAAGAAGAGAGAATGGATATGGTTTCTATTGTGACCCCAAATCATATGCATTTTGGTCCGGCGATGATGGCGCTTAAAAATGGATTTCATGTAGTTTGTGACAAACCACTTTGCCTGACTGTAGATGAAGCGAAACAAATTCAGGCTAAAGTCAAATCATCGGGTCTGATCTTCGCAATGACTCTCGTTTATACTGGTTATCCAATGGTGAAGCAGGCGAAGATGATGATTGCCAATGAAGCGTTAGGCAAAATCAGGAGAATCGTAGTCGAATATTCACAGGGCTGGTTAAGTACGCCACTTGAAAAAACTGATCAGAAGCAGGCTTCCTGGCGAACCGATCCTACAAAATCCGGAATAGCGGGAGCAATGGGAGATATAGGAACGCATGCAGCGAACCTTGCCGAATACATCACCGGTCTTGAGATAGTTGAAATGTGTGCGGATCTTTATTCGCATGTTCCGGGTCGGTTGCTTGATGATGATGGAAGTGTTTTACTTCGAATGAATAATGGAGCCCGGGGAGTATTGTATGCAAGCCAGATTTCGGCGGGGGAAGAAAATAATTTGCGTATCCGGGTGTATGGAGAAAGGGGAAGTGTTGATTGGTCGCAGATGGAACCTAATTCATTAATTGCGCGATGGCTTGATTGTTCGATGGAGGTAATGAGAACAGGTGTGGGTGATTTGTATCCAGAAGCACAAAAGCATACCCGATTTCCGGCAGGACATCCGGAAGGATACCTGGAGGCATTTGCAAATATTTATCGAAATGTGGCTTATTGTATTCAGGCCAGACTTGATGGTATAGCTGTCGATCCGGTTTATCTTGATTTTCCGACAGTTGATGATGGAGTGCGTGGATTGGAGTTTATTGATGCTGTAGTGAGGTCAGGAAAACAGGATGAGGTGAAGTGGCTGAGGGTGTGAGAAAAGTGAGTGAGAAAGAGAGTGAGAGAAAATGTAAGAGCGTAAGAGCGTAAGAGCGTAAAAACAAAAATAGGCCGTTCACGATTCATTACTCATTGCTCATTGCTCACGTTTCACGAATTGCAATTCATCACTCTGAACACACTAATAACTTGGCACAACTTACGATTCACACCTCACGTTTTTTCACTTTTCACTTTTTCTGAGAGGTCGTGTAGATTTTTTGTGAAATGTTCAATGCGTTTTCCGGAAGAGAATTTGGCCTGGTTGTATATTCCCGAATCGCCCTTTGGAATAGTGAGTGATGACCAATCGCCAGAATTGGCTAAGCGGGCGAGGTAAACGATTTGGCCGACATGATAGGCATAATGAGCCAGTTGGCGCATGATAGCATCTTCTACGGTCTGGCCCATGTTGCGGATGTAGATGGTCTTATCCAGATCATCTGATGATAATTCTTTTAGCGCCAGGAATAAACAACTCCAGCCGGCGTCCCATTGATCCATTAAAGACTGTCGATCTATCGTGGCCTCTTCAAATTCTTTATCCCGTTCACGCCACGGTTTTTCACCATCGGTAGTGAGGAAATCGGTCCAACGTGACAGCATATTTCCATGCAGGTGTTTGATAATCACACTTATGCTATTGCTATTTTCATCCGGGGCCCAGCAGAGTGCTGCATCGGGAGTTTGATGAAGTGCTTTTTCGCCCAGCGATTTATAATATTCATATAAGCTGATGGAATTGGTTAGGGTCGAGGTCATCATATAAGCTAAATTACTACAAAATCACGCAGACTTAGCTGTTCATATCTTATTAGGTATAGAGAATTATCTTTGATGGTATGGAGATACGAACGTTATTGGATGATGTACTTAAAGTGGCGGCTGAGGCGGCGGCATTCATTCATTCACAGGCGGGGAAGGTAAAAGAGCGGGACATTGAAATTAAATCTCACAATAGTCTGGTCAGTTATGTGGATAAGCAAGCGGAGAAAATACTTGTGTCAGGATTATCACCCCTGATTCCCGGTGCTGGATTTATCACTGAAGAAGAAACTGTCAGCCAAATTAAATCTGAATACACATGGATACTTGATCCGCTGGATGGAACGACTAATTTTTTACAGCAGATTCCATGTTATTCAGTTTCTATTGGGTTGGTGCATAATGATCAGCTTGTACTTGGAGTGGTGAGAGATGTGGAGCGTGAAGAAACCTTCTATGCATGGAAAGGTGGAGGTGCGTGGTGTAACGGACAGCGTATCCATGTTTCGAACCGGACTGACGTCTCTGATGCAGTGGTGGCGACAGGTTTTCCTTATGCATCACGTGATGTCTTGCCTCAACTAACAGCAGTATTTGATTATTTCCTGAAGAACGCCAGGGGTATTCGCCGGCTTGGGTCAGCGGCAATTGACCTTGCATATGTGGCCTGCGGACGATTTGATGCATATTATGAAACCACACTCAATGCATGGGATATTGCCGGTGGTATCATTATCGTGGAAGAAGCTGGCGGGGTTGTGACCAGTTTTTCCGGAATACATGATATGCTCTCTTCCGGCCAGGTGATCGCGGCTCCGTCTTCAATTCATCAGAAAGTGCTTGATAATATTAAAAGCATTTTCCATCCTTAGTCGATGGCTCATCTGTTCAGGTCTATTTTCAAATCAAAGTGAATGACGATTATTTTCAACCAACTATCTTTATAAAAAAGAGCTAAACCGGGTTCATGCAATTCAGAGAAAATTTATCCCAAGCGATCCGATCTGTCAGAGCTAATATGCTCAGGGCGATCCTGACGCTGATGATTATTGCTTTTGGAATCATGGCTCTTGTCGGAATACTGACATCAATAGATGCTCTTTTATTTACCATGAACGATAGTTTTTCCGGCATGGGTGCAAATTCGTTTACCATCGTTCCAGGCACAGGAAACCTACACTCCAATCGACGAGGCAGACAGGACAAAGATGCAGACCCGATCAACTTCCGCCAGGCAATGGAGTTTAAAGAACGTTTTGATTATCCGGGATCCAAAGTGTCTGTTTCAGGTCTTGGCGCATGGGATGCTACTCTCAAATTTGAAAAGGAGAAGACAAATCCTACTGTACTTGTATATGGAATAGACGAGGTTTATCTGAGCATGAATGGTTATGATCTGGCGTATGGACGAAATTTCACTAACATCGAACAAGAGGCTGGCACAATGGTCACTATCATAGGGATGGATATCGTCAATGATTTGTTCAATAAAAAACCTGAATTTGCCATGAATAAGGTCATGACGATTGATGATCACAAATTTACGGTTGTGGGTGTGCTTGAGTCAAAAGGTGCTTCCATGAATCGAAGTGCTGATCGTCGGGTCCTTATTCCTCTGATGACTGAAAAATATTTATACGGGGGTTCAGATCGCAAAAATTATGATCTCACGGTTTCCTCTTCCAATGCCGAAGAAATTGATGACGAGATCTCAATGGCCATCGGCATCATGCGCAACATCAGGAAGCTAAGAGCCTCGCAGGAAAATAATTTTTCAACGATCCAGAGTGACAGCATGCTGAATTTATTAAAAGAGAATACGGCTACTATTCGAATTGCAACGATTGGTATAGGCCTGATCACGCTCATTGGTGCCGCCATCGGACTGATGAATATCATGCTTGTCTCCGTTACAGAGCGTACTCGCGAAATTGGAATCAGCAAGGCTATTGGGGCCACTCGTGCCAATATCATGAGCCAATTCCTTACAGAGGCGGTGATGATTTGTCAGATGGGTGGTATTGTAGGAATCATCCTTGGTATTGCGATTGGAAATGGCGTAGCGCTTTTACTCGGAGGAAAATTTATCATGCCTTGGGCATGGATCATTCTTGGATTTGTGACATGTATGATCGTGGGTCTGGTTTCAGGGCTTTATCCTGCATTGAAGGCCGCTAAGCTTGATCCGATCGAGTCGCTACGGTATGAGTGAGATTTTTATACAGCTCATAAATTCCATGAAGGTAATCTGAGCCACACTAAAAAGATATTGCCTGTGAGCAATCTTTTACATTTCGTTTCGATTTTCGCTCAACGATTGTGGATATCAATTCTAAAATTTATTCCGGCTACTCTCAATCAAAAATTTAAACGGTTAAGCTTTATTAATCAGTCTCAGGGCTTCCTTTTTCGATAAAGGTGAAAGCGGGTGATTTTTTACATACCATTTCACGCGGTCAGGTTTTGTTTTTGAATATTGGCGAAGGGCCCATCCGCAGGCTTTTCTTAAGAAAAATTCTTTGCTGTCTGATCTGCGTTGTATCATTTCAAATAGGAGCTTTTCATTTGTATTTTCACGATAGAATAATTGATGTATGATGGCCACGCGATGCAACCATATATTTTCTGATTCAATCCATCGATGGGCATATTCATCCTGCAGCTCCGGATATTGTTTGAAAAATAAACCTGCCAATTTTGCAAGCCAATCGACGCTATCCCACCACGAGTGCGTTGTAATACATTTTTCAAGGACTTTTACCCAGGATGCTTTTTGACAAGGAAGCATTCGCTGCATCATTTCAATTCCTACATACAAGATTTCGCGATAGGGTTGATCATAGCAACCTTCTACAAAAATTTTGAGTTTCTCACCAGTGAACATGCCATGCTCAATAAAGATTTCTTTGGCCATAGGGTACCAGATTGCTGCACCCACACCACAATATTCAAATTGTCCCCTCATATAGGCCATTTGCTTTTCTGCACGGAGTGGGTCAGAAGCATTGGTGAGGCGGTTGCTGACCAAATCAATGTATTTCTGCGGTGTCAATGATGGTTGCTGGGAATGATGTAGTTTTTTCACTGTCCGGTTTTATTCGGGAATGCAACGGAATATTTACGACGTTGTCTTTTGTGTATTTGACGTTCGTCTTGTCACCTGGACCGGGTTCAAAGGATCCCGGCCTTGTTATTTTAAAAGTGCCTGCCGAAATCAATCCTTGACTTCTTTCACGTTGATATAAAAATTGGGATCTACCTCAAAATAATCCACGGGAATGCCTTGTGTGACTTCCTGCCACTCTGCTGTGGGTTGCAGCCAGATTTTTCTTTTGTTTGCAATAGTGGCCCTCAATGGCATATTGAAACCATCCACGATATCAGTATATCTGAACCGGATCGTGCTGCCGCTGATTTTATATTCTAGAGTAGGTATGCGAATGTCCCGCAGGTATTGATTGAAAAAGGTGTGGAGATCCTGGTGCGTTGCTTCGGAAATGTAATTTTCAATTTGTGCGGTGGTCACGACCTGGTGATAAAATTGTTTTTGCAAACCCCGCAAAACAGATCGCCAGAGGACATCATCATTAAGAATAGTGCGGATCGTATGAAGCATGTTTCCACCTTTGTAATACATGTCTTTTGACCCTTCACTATTCACATTGTAAGGACCGATGATTGGTTTTTTGTTTTGAATTTTAGAGCGTATTCCCTGGACATATTCATTCGCCGCCGTTCTTCCGTAATAATAATCCAGGAAAAGTGATTCCGCATAATTAGCAAACGATTCGTGGATCCACATGTCTGCTATGTCTTTGTACGTGATGCTATTGGCCCACCATTCATGTGCTGATTCATGCACGATAATGAAATCCCATTTCAGACCCCACCCTGTACCAGACAAATCAGTTCCGAGATAACCCATCTGAAATTTATTCCCATAAGTAACTGAGCTCTGATGCTCCATACCCAGGTAAGGAACCTGAACGAGTTTATATCCATCTTCATAGAAAGGATATGGACCAAACCAATATTCAAAAGCGCGAATGGTCCGATATACATCTTTAAATTGTTCGCGAGCTTTGTCATAATCATTTTGCAAAACAAAGAAATCGAGATCAAGTACACCTTTCTCTCCGTGAAGTGTATCAGACCAGTGTGTATATTTTGCAATATTGGCATTCACGCCATAATTATTAATTGGATTCGAAACAAACCAATGAAAAGTCTTTGACCCATCTGGATGATAATCAATGCTACGCAGATGACCATTGGATACATCTTCCAATGAAGGCGGGACTGTAATATTGATAGCCATACTATCTGGTTCGTCATACATATGATCTTTACAGGGCCACCAAACGCTTGATCCTAAACCCTGACATGATGTAGCTACAAATGGTGAGTTATTGTCATCCTTTGACCACGTTACGCCGCCATCCCAGGGGGGGCGAACAGCTTCCACAGGATGGCCTTCGTAGTACACCGTAATCTTGTCTTTAGACCCGGAGATCAAGGGATGAGGGAAGGTGATCCAGTACACATTTCCTTCGCGTGTGAATTTTAATTGTTCCTGATTGTAGAGGACAGCCGTTATTGCCAGGGGTTCCTGAAGATCGATTTGCATCGTTTGCTCAGGAATGATGACATCGAAATAGATGGTATTAGACCCTTTTATAAATTTATGCTCAATGTCAAAGTTGATAGAGAGATCATAAAATTTCAGATCCCACCATGCGCGCTGGGGTGTAACAGATCCACGAAGGGTGTCCTGTCTGGTAAAAGTTTGTGAATGTATTTGTCCTGCAATGATCATAAAAAGCAGGAGTATGATTTGGCTTGATTTCAAAATAAAAGAATTTAGAGCTCTGCAATAAAAGTATTTAAAACTGATGTGGATTGTGTGGTAATTTCGACGAATTTGTAATCTTACTTATTCGCCTCCGTATGTTTTTTTTCCAAGAAGCCCTGCAAGCCATTCTACATCAAGATGAAAAATGCTCAGGCCGTATCCAATAATGGATCTAAGTCGCCACATCCATTTTCCTGAGGCAGGATATCCGATCGCCCGGATGTAATCTTTTCTTGCGCTTTTGAATTCTTTTCTGATCAATTTGTACCGTCCTGACCGGGCATAAGCGATTAAACACAGCTTATCAAAATACTCCATGATCAATTCGCGTTTGGCAGGAGAAATTTCTGCCGCACGTGGCAGGAATTGTTGGAGAAACAATTTTATCCCAACATAAATTTCAACTGTATATTTTTTTGTGGTTTGTGTTGAATAAATTCTCCACTTTCCAAGTAAATGATCATCAAAATAAAATCTGCCCAACAGGCTTAATTCAGAAATCGTAGTAAAATCAACTAAAGGAACACTAGGGGCTTGTATGAAGCCGCCTATTTTTTCCAGGTGATCCCTGCGTATTACAATAGAAACAGCCGGAATGAACTGGCCCAACCTGTACAAATCCAGGATAGAGCCACGAGGAGTATTATTGTATAGATCTCTTTCGAGATCTGTATTTGGTGATTCGTGATAGATGGAAGACAGGTCGTGCTTTACAAGTTGGGCTTTTCCCCAGGCCAATGAAATGGTGTCATCAGCCTTAAGGGTTTTTACCTGTCGTTCCAGTTTGTCAGGCTCCCATAGGTCGTCGCCTTCCAGAATAGCGATGAATTTTCCAGTAGAAACTTGTACGGCCTTGTTATAGGTTTCACCGAGCCTGAAAACGCCTACATTTTCCTGGTTGATCAAATGAATGCGGGAGTCTTTTGCCAGGTATGGCTTAATAACTTCTGCGGTGCGATCCGTGCTGCCATCATTGACAATAATCATTTCCCAGTCCTGAAAAGTCTGGGCAAGTACTGAGTCAATACATTGACCGATATATTTTTCGTGATTATATGTTGGTGAAATAATAGAAACGACAGAATTTCCCATTCGAAGTTGGGTTATTTGATGGGTTTCATCTCATAGTAAAGCTCCTGGCAGGGAAACATATAACAGAATTTATCTTCATACAGCTCCTTGGTGAAATCAGATAAATTGAAAAAGGGAGATGCAAAAATAATGTTGAGAATGTTCCTTGGAGAAAGATGTCTTTTGAAAGAATATTTTCGGGTTAAAACTTTAAAATGAAAATCGTTGTAAAAATCAGGCACCTTTCTATGCAGACTTTGCTGGGCTCTGGGTGTGAAGTAGTCAAATGTATAAAGGCCGAAAAACCTTTTATGTGTATAATCTGAATAATAATGTGGATTTGAAAAATGAGGGACGGTGGCTTTATGTATCCCATTTTTTTTCAGAATGCGATGGATATCGCGCATGAGCTTTTCAAACGACACAAGATGCTCAAGGACATGAAATGAACTGATCTCGTCGACTGAGTTGTCAGGAATAAATGGCAGGCCTTCTTCAAGATTGTGCACAATATCCACACCCGGAAGTTTCAGCATATCGATACCAATTAAATCAGGTTCTCGTTTAAGGGGTCCGCAGCCAATTTCAATACGAACTATTTCCTTTTTTGATATTAAATCGCGAAATAATTTTTCATTCTCTGAATCTGACATCGGTAATATTTAGCAGGACAATTATTATATTTTTTCAGACGACAAATATACCTAAAACATGATGGACTCCAGGAGGTTAAGGAGAGGATAAATCAAAGGCTGCTTTAAAATAATTTTAAGATTTCTTTTTCCCTGCTTCCAATACCAAAAGAAGATATGATATGTTGCCTGGACATTTGTCCTGCTTTTACCTTGTCGGAGGATTGAATAGCTTCTTTGATTGTTTTGAGGATGATACCATCATCTCTTTCGGCGACAAGGAAGCCGAATGTTGAAATAATTTGTGGAAGAGCAGCTACTTGTGATCCTATAGGTATGCATTCACAAAGCATCGCCTCACAAATCGCGCTTGGGAACCCTTCTGCAATGGAAAGTTGAAGATAAAACTGATGGCGGCTGTAATGTTGCGGAAGTTCCGCGTATGGAACCGGGGGGATAATGGTAACATTTGATGGAACGGGAACAGGGAAATCGTCCTGCTGACAACCAACGATGGTAAATAACAACTCCGGATAATGATTGGCGATGAGAATAAACTTATCAATCCCTTTTCGAATAAAAGCAGTTCCTTCAATCCCAAATGCTACTGTCAGAAAACTGTTTTCAATGCGAGCTACGTTTTGCCAGTAAAACATATTTGAATCATATTCGAGCGAAACTACTTTGTAGGGTGTATGAATGGGCGCGCACCAATGATAAATTCCCTGAGTCTTAGAATCTCCATCATAATAATCAGATCGGCTGTAAATCAAATTTTCTGAAACCGGAACAAGCATGGAAGCATTGCGGGCTGAGATGCAGGTTGACTTGCCATACCATTTTTTTGTAAAGTTGCCATACTTAAATGAGGGATAATAAAAACATTCTGTTCCACCCAAAAAGACATAACATTTTCTGCCCGTCCATTTTGCAAATAGTGATGGTAGAACACTGTGGTAGCCTGCAAAAAAGGTGACAAAATATTCATAACGCCAGCCGAAAAACAAAAGGTAAAGTGCCTGTATAAAAAACTGAAGCGGGGTTACTAATTTTAGGTCTGTATTAAAGCGATACGTAGTTACCTTAAAATGTTTTTCTAAAATACTTAAATCCTTGTTGACAAAAGACC
>JBDUDG010000217.1:0-5867 GCA_040003045.1 Saprospiraceae bacterium
ATTGGTGCACAGCAGATATAGGATGGATCACAGGTCACAGCTATATCATTTATGGACCTCTTCTTTCCGGAGCCACAACGGTGATGTTTGAAGGAATTCCGTCATACCCTACTCCATCCCGTTTCTGGGAGATCTGTGAAAAACATAAGGTCAATATTTTTTACACTGCACCGACTGCGATCCGCTCATTGATGGCCGCCGGTGATGAATTTACAAAAGGACACGATCTTTCTGCATTACGTGTCTTGGGCTCAGTAGGTGAGCCAATTAATTCCGAAGCATGGCATTGGTATCATGATCGCATAGGCCGGGGAAAGACACCAATAGTGGACACGTGGTGGCAAACAGAAACCGGCGGTATTTTGATAAGTCCCCTGGCTGGAATTACAGACTCGAAACCATGCTATGCATCCTATCCTTTGCCTGGTGTGCAACCAATCCTGGTAGATCCGTCAGGAAACGAAATCACAGATAACAATGTCGAAGGATTACTTTGTATTAGATATCCATGGCCTTCCATCATCAGGACTATTTATGGTGATCATACCAGGTGCAGAGAAACGTATTTCAATGTTTTTCCAGGGTTATATTTTACAGGAGATGGAGCAAGACGCGATGAAGATGGCAGATACAGGATCATAGGCCGCGTAGACGATGTCATCAATGTAAGCGGTCATCGCATCGGTACCGCAGAGGTTGAGAATGCCATCAATGAGCACCCACTTGTTGTCGAAAGTGCAGTAGTAGGCTATCCTCATCCAATAAAAGGTCAGGGCATCTATGCCTTCATCATTTCAAAACGTAATATTGATGATGATCTTTCTTTTCATAAAGAAATAAATGAAAAACTTCATAAGCATATCGGGCCAATTGCAAAAGTGGATGCGATCATGCTTGTCAACGGTCTGCCTAAAACGCGATCCGGAAAAATCATGAGACGTATTCTTCGAAAAGCAGCAGAAGGTGATGTCTCAAACCTTGGCGATATCTCCACTTTGTTTAATCCGGAAGTTGTAGATGAGATTGTCGCCAAATCAAAATCTCTCCATTAAGAAATTCCATTCATGCACCTCATACAACCCCCTCTCCTGCTTGCTTCAAAATCACCTCGTCGTCAGGATCTGCTCAGAGCAGCAGGCATTGATTTCAAATTATTGAATGTAGATGTTGAAGAAGATTATCCGGATGAGATGGAAGTTCTGCTTGTACCAGAATTCCTTGCCCGAAAAAAAGCCGAAGCAGCTTTATCGTGCATTGAACCCGGACACATTATTCTTGCAGCTGATAGCGTAGTAATAAAGAATGGTGAAATTTTTGGGAAACCAAAGGACAGGGATCACGCTATTGAAATGACCAAATTGCTGGCCGGTCATCCGCATCTTGTCATCACCGGCGTATGCATTTGTGACAATGAAAAAACTATCAGTTTTTCTGAACATACACATGTTTGGATCGATCCAATGACCCAGGATGAAATTGAATATTACATAGATCATTTTATGCCCCTTGATAAAGCGGGCTCATATGGCATACAAGACTGGATAGGATGGGTCAAAGTCTCCCGCATCGAAGGCTCATATGCCAATGTAATGGGTCTTCCTGTTCACAAAGTCTACCAGGTAATTAGAGACTGGATGAAAGATAAATGATTATATCCGTTGCAATTTTGCAAGGTTAAACTAAAGATAACGTTTGGTTAATTTCACGTATACGATCCCGAAAACCAGATATTTCGTCAATCTTAGCATTATGAAATACATTTTCTTCACCTTGTTGGCTTTCTTTTGTTCAAAATCAATAATCGCACAAAAGGAATTTATAGTAGCAGCCATTGCTTTCTATAATGTTGAAAATCTTTTCGATACGATCGACAGTCCCAATACGGACGATTTCGAATTTACCCCAAATGGCCCTAACCTGTATAATTCTCATGTGTACTACGATAAATTAGACCATCTGTCAAGAGTGATCAGTGAAATTGCAACTGATTACACTCCAGATGGTGCCGCTGTTCTTGGGGTTTCTGAAATTGAGAACAGATCAGTTCTTGAAGATTTAATTAAACAGCCGCGTTTAGCCGGCAGAGGTTATAAAATACTTCATAAAGATTCTTGGGATGCTCGGGGTATAGATGTAGGCTTTATCTACCAACCAAAATATTTTACGCCCGATACCGTCTTTTTTATTCCGCTCCAAACTAATAACCTCGGAGATACAGTTCGGTATTCAAGGGATATTTTATTCGCAGTTGGCAGTCTCAATGGAGAGAAGGTGGTGTTCACCGTCAATCACTGGCCTTCAAGACGAGGTGGAGAGGAGGTCACGGCTCATCTGAGAAATAAAGCTGCGATGATCAACAGGCGTGTTCTGGACAGCCTTTCTCAAAACCTCCATATTACGAAAGCAATTGTCATGGGTGATCTCAATGATGATCCCATCAATGACAGTGTACACAAATATCTCAGGACAGGACGTACGCGCACTAATCTCGATATGAAGGAGATGTTCAATCCAATGGAAGATTTTTACCGCAAAGGTCTTGGCACCACTGCTTACAGAGATGCATGGAGTCTTTTCGATCAGATCATACTCAGCAGCGATCTTGCCAATGCTGAGAAAGGCTATCATTTTTATAAAGCAGGTGTTTACAATCCATCATACATGACTCAGAAAACCGGAACATTCAAAGGTTATCCTTTACGCACCTATGCCGACGGAATCTATGCAGGTGGTTATAGTGACCATTTTCCTGTATATGTCCTTTTAGTCAAAGAGAAAGCATGAAAGAGCCTTTAGTGTTGGATCAAACTTTCCAGGACATGCTTGATGAACTGGAAAAAAATCACCATCACTATTTTATCACCGGCAAGGCAGGCACAGGCAAATCTACCTTCTTGCAACTGTTCAGAAAGACGACAAAAAAGAAAGTGGTCGTTCTCTCCTCCACTGGCATCTCTGCATTGAATATTCAGGGTCAAACAATCCATTCCTTTTTTCAATTTCCTCCCAAACTCCTTCTGCCAAAGGAAATTTTTGTCGTACGACGCCTGGTCAATTTGTTGAAGGCAGTGGAAATTATCATTATTGATGAGATCTCTATGGTAAGGGCGGATGTAATGGATGCTATTGACATCTCGTTGAAGATGCACCGAAGATCAGCCGAACCATTTGGCGGGGTGCAAATGATATTGTTCGGTGACCTTTTTCAATTACCACCGGTTGTTTCAAGCCAGGAAGAAAAAGAATATTTCAGAACAGTATATCAGAATCCTTATTTTTTTTCAGCCCACGTTTTTCAAAATGCATCGCTTAAAAAAATAGAACTGACAAAAGTTTATCGTCAAAATGAAAAACATTTTATTCGTCTGCTGGATGCCATCCGCACCATGCAGTTCGATCATGATGATCTCGATAGCCTGAATGAACGATTTCTTCCTGATGCCGCTATTGAAGAGCCGTATCTCACTTTATGCAGTGTAAATTCTCTTGCCAACCAGATCAATTCACAGCGGCTTTCTGCCATCGATGAGGATTCATTTTTTTTTGAAGCTGATGTAAAAGGTGATTTTAATCCCAAATTGTATCCAACCGATTATCGGCTCGAATTGAAGAAAAGTGCACAGGTTATTCTTGTCCGAAATGATCCGGAGAAAAAATTTGTCAATGGTACTCTTGCGCAGATCATTGAGATCGGGCCGGAAAGTATAGTAGTTCAACTCCAGACAGAGGAAGGAAAATTACAGCACCTTGAACTTCCACGGATGACATGGGAATTACAACGCTATAAATTTTCTGACGTTCCTGATCAACCCATTCAATCTGAAGTAACAGGGACTTTTACGCAATATCCCATTCGACTCGCATGGGCAGTCACTATCCATAAAAGCCAGGGTAAAACATATGATCGTGTTGCCATCGACTTAGGAAGAGGTGCTTTTGAACATGGCCAAAGCTATGTGGCATTAAGTCGCTGTAAAAGATTAGATGGTGTATTCCTTCTGAAGCCATTAACACCTCGTGATATAATGGTTGATGATCATGTAGTCGATTTCTACGCAGGGATGAAATAAGAATGCCTTTGCAATTTCATCGCATTAACTTTCGCTCTCAGGTTCATTTCCTAATTCCTTAATGAGATAAACACCAACCAGACCGCTGAATATATCAATCAGCATATGCACCAGTATCACTATCAAAAGGGAGTGGCTATAAACGAAAATCGCACTGAATACAAATGCAAGAAAAAATATTTTCAGCATGGATATCACACCCTGATACCCATGCAAAAATGCAAACAAACTAGACGAAAAAAGACAGGCTACCAGAATTCCACTAAAATCGGTTCCCGTCCACCACACGAGGTAATGAATAAGATATCCCCTGAAAATAATTTCCTCGCCTATCCCTGCTGCCAGCGCAAGAAATGCGAAATGCAACATCTCCTTGTTATTCGCCGGAACAAATGAAAAAACTTTGTGCCGTTCCTGGTAGGTCTTTTCACGCCATCTCCGTTTGCCGTACTGAAAGAATAGATCAAAAAAATAAAATAAAGCCACGATGAGCAAAAGGATGAATATATAAGGATGCCACAAAGGTAGCTCAAGGCCGATCCCTGATAAAGGCCGGTTTGGAAGACGCCAGGTCGTCGCCACTATCAATCCAAAAACTATCAACAACAGTCCATTGCTGTGATACAACCGGATTTTATCTTTTGGTAATAGCCTTATTTCTTCAGAGGAAATTTTCCTCGCCGTCAAAGCCATGATTGGCGCGAAAATGCATATGATGACCGCCATGACATGGTCCCAGGTATGCATCTCATATAAAACCATCGTCGGGTCCATCCGGTGTAAAAGTAACGCATTGGTATCAGACCATGCTGTACCCTATCACCCTCCACTTCGACTCCCTTTTTCCCTTTAACCGGTTAACCCGTTATCCTGTTAGCCCTTTTAACCCTCTTTTTGTATCTTAGTCTCCATAAATCTAAATTCTATAATGACTATTTCAAAAACACGGATGCAACGGCAGGTTCGCGATCGACATGACCAAAAGAAGTTCTTTATCTTCCTGGGTATCATTACTCTTCTGCTTATTTTGGTCCTCTTTCTGGTCTATAGTTAATCAGGTCTATTCTTGAAGCTAAATCTGGATATTGGAGCACCCAGCCCCTCTGGTTGGATCAATGCCGTTTTGGAGGATTTTAACTCTTTTTTGCAGGATCATGCGGATTGCGAGAGAAAGGCTTCTGCTACTGCCATGAGCCTTGTTGCAAAATATCCAAATAGGGTTGAAATCATCCCTGAATTGATAGAAACTGCGTTGGAAGAATTAGAACACTTTCAACAAGTTTATGCTATCATGCAATCCAGGGGTCTCACGCTCGCCCACTCCATCCATGAAGATCTGTATATCAAGGCCCTCATGAAAGCGCAGCATGATGGTCTCGAAGAACGTTTTCTCGACCGTCTGCTCATCGCTTCAGTTGTGGAAACGAGAGGTGCAGAACGATTCAGAATCGTCGCGGATCACATGGAAGATGATCAACTAAAATCATTTTACAAGATGTTGTGGATCTCAGAAGCCAAACATGGTCATGTCTATGTAAAGATGGCACTCCATTACTTCGAAGAAAAGAAAGTATATGAGCGGTTGCAATGGTGGGTCGATAAAGAAGCCACTATCATCAACGAAATACCATTAAGACCAGCACTTCATTGATCAAATAAATTATTCAGATGTTTTCCAGATCAGTGATGTACAGTGGAGCCTGTTTTTATGGGTACCTCCACACGTTCACTTTTATTTTTATAATCAAGACATGCTTTCACAAAAGCTACAAACAGTGGATGTGGTTTCTCTACTGT
>JBDUDG010000218.1:0-5855 GCA_040003045.1 Saprospiraceae bacterium
GGAATAGGGGAGAAGACGGCTGAAAAATTATTGAAGCATTTTGGATCGGTGAAGAAATTGAAAGAGGCATCAGTGGAGGAGGTGATTATGGTGGTGGGGCAGGCAGCTGCGAAAAAATTAAGTTTATAAGGTTAAAGCTATATGAGGTTATAGGTTTATAAGGTTATAAGGTTATAGAAACATCAGTTTGTAAGCAGTTTTTTAAGTTTTCAATATTATTCCGAAAATAAGTAAGTTATTCTTTTCCTAATAGTTAGCTCCAGAGGACAACATTTCTGTGACAAACGAGAAATGAAAATATCTCAAGCTCCAGCGGTCGATATGTAAGAGGGAAGCTTCTTCATCAAGTCCTTACATAAATGATCTTAAGTAAAAAAAGGCCAGCAATCGTGATGATGCTTGTCGCAATTATGAAATTATTTTTTCTGAAATAGGACAACACGGTGATGATGAGGAGCCCTGTCGCAGCAATTAATGCTCCATACAGAAATAGTTTTATCTCAGCGAAAGAAAGAATTGTATCTGAATAATATTGTAATCTGAAAGGCTCACTGATACAACGGATCAATGCCATGAACAGGATAATCGTTGAAATTTTTGAAATCGTATTTGTGTTGCTGAATGTTGCTTTAAAGTCCATTACTTGTGGCTAATTATTTGTCCTATTCGAATATATGCTCTCGAAAAATATTAAACAAAATGAATATTATAATGGGTTTTCTTTAAATACCCAGCTTCTCTAATTGGCTGTCATCGGCGATTGTTCCCTTTTACTTGTCATAAGCCCGACCATCATAATCAGTGAAGATAAAATAATGATCTGAATGATAAGTGATTGATTGACCATTGCAATGTTTTGCGATGGCTCAATTGCAAGAAAAAGTAGAATGGTAATCAGTCCGCGTGGTGCGATAAACAAGAGCGGAAACAAAGGGAGTTTTGAAATTTTCAACTGAATAGACCGGATCAAGAAAATGGCACCGACAATTCCTATCGCCCAAAACAAGGTATCCACATTGAGAATTTCTTCTGCCCGGATAATATAACCGAATAGTAAAAAGAAAAGAGCTCGCACCAAAAATGCACCTTCAATAGTCAACTCCTTAAATTTTTGAACTTCTCTGTTCAACTCATCCGGTTTTAATTTTTCAATCCATTTGAATTTTTTGATCTCATCAAGATTGCCAAGAAACAATCCAAAAAGCAATATAAAAATCAGGCCGGGCAAATGGTAGATTTTAGAAACTGTGTAAATCAGGATGACCAGTAAAATGATCGGGGCGAATTTAATCTGGTGGTCGATCTTGCTGAGCAGCAATGCAAGTCCAATGGTCGCCACAAAAGATACAACCGCAATAAGGAGGAGCTCCAAACCGAAATGTCCGAATGATTGAAAACCGAAACTATCGTTCAGTACTACAAAGTTGAAAAATAATACTCCGAGAATGTCGGATAAACTGCTTTCATAGATGACAAATTCTTTATTGAATGGGCTCAGCGATTTTACACTTGGAATCGCAATAGCACTGCTAATAATGCAAAGTGGTATGGCATTAATTAAACTGTTTCTGAATGATGACAGTCCGAAATACTGGAATAAAAATGAAAGCAGAAAAGCTAACGCCAGCATTGGGAAAAGAGAAGCCACAAATGACTTTTTAATTAATGGTGCCTTTGACTTGTTGAACTCTAACTCCAGCGAACCTTCCAAAACAATAAGTATCAGACCAATTGTTCCAAAGACAGGCAAAAGGGGAGTAAGGTCAGGAACGCTGAATTCTAATAATTGGAAAAGCCGTTGCACCAGAAAACCTAAAGACAACAACAAAATCACCGAAGGGACTTTTGTCCTTGCTGCTGTCAGGTCAAAAACATACGCAAGCAGCAATAAAGTGCATATCGTAATGATTATTGCTGTTGTCATTTTTGAGGGTCATTTTATACTTACGATCAAATATAGTACTGTCCGGAAGCAGCGTGGAGTCATCCTTCTGGAATTCTCAACTAATTATTGATGGGAAATTTATTTTGAATCACATATAAGTCAGCACGACGATCTGTAAGATTTCGCACTGATCCGTTAAAATGCAAATCTTTTAGCAAATCCAGGTCAACGTCTACTATCAATGTCATTTCAGTATTGGGTGTAGCTTCTGACTTAATGGAATCGTGAGGAAATGCAAAATCAGAAGGTGTAAATACGGCCGACTTTGCGTATTGAATATCCATGTTATGGACTTTTGGTAGGTTACCTACACTGCCTGCAATCGCTACGAAACATTCGTTTTCAATAGCACGAGCCATTGCACAATGTCTGACGCGGATATATCCGCTCTGCGTATCAGTAGAGAAAGGAACAAAAAGGATTTTCATTCCCTGATCCGCCAGAATTCTGGAAAGCTCCGGAAATTCAACATCATAGCAAATTAATATTCCGATTTTGCCGCAATCTGTTTCATAGATTTTAAGGCTGTCGCCGCCCGACATTCCCCATGAAGTTTTTTCATCTGGTGTTACATGGAGTTTTTCGTATTGTTCGGTCATTCCATTTCGATGACACAGAAAACCTATATTCAGTAATTTTCCATCTCGTATGAATGGCATACTGCCGGTTATGATATTAGTATTATATTTTACTGCGAAGTCAACAAATTTCTGCCGCAAAATCTCCGTATAATCGGCAAGTTTTCGGACCGCCTCCGATGCCGGCAGGTGGTTATACTCTGCCATCAGCGGAGCATGGAAATACTCCGGAAATAAAATGAAATCACTTTCATAACCCGAAGCGGCATCAACGAAAAATTCAATTTGTTCACAAAGTGCATCGAAGTCCTTAAACGATCGCATTTGCCATTGTATTAATCCGAGTCGAACATTTGATTTTTTATTACCGATCAATTGTTGTTCGGATTCATAATAGACATTGTTCCATTCGATCAGTGCAGCATATTCTAATGATTCTGCATCGCCCGGCATATAATGCTTCAGGATTTTCCTGACATGAAATCCATTCGATAACTGAAAGCTTAAAGTAGGATCATATATTTCTTTTAATTTTACTTTTTCAATGTATTCTTTTGTTGAATGAGTTGCTGCATACTGACTGAAATTAGGCAATCGACCGCCAGCCATAATGGACTTCAGATTCAGTTTTTCACATAACTCTTTGCGGGCATTGTACAGTCGTCTGGCCAGACGCATACCACGATATTCCGGCTGTATGAATACTTCTATTCCGTATAAAACATTTCCTTCAGGATCATGAGTTGAAAAACTATAATTACCTGTTATTTGCTCGTAATCGTGTTTATCACCGAAACGGTCATAATCAACAATAATGGATAATGCACATCCCGCCACTTTATCATTTACCTTAACGCATATCTGACCCTCAGGAAAGATGGTCAGTAATTTTTGAATTCGATCTACTCTCCAATAAGCACCCCACTGCTCATAGGCTTTAAGCATACTTTCTTTCAATTCGTAATAATCTTCAATACGGAGATTTACAACTTCAACTTTTAAATTATCCATTCATTTTATATTTTGATCCGATTGCATTGTATAGACAGTCAGAAGGAGGAAAGGTTTTAGATGGTTAATTTTTCACTATATCAGGTTAATAAATATCTCATATGCTGGGATGTAAAGTAAAGAATTATGTAGTATAGGAAATGGATAAGCTTCCAATGGGCACAGCTTTTACCGCATCAGCGCCGTCGGCTCCGCGAACTTTAAGATACGAAGTTCGACATATGTGATCCTCATGGCAGTTCAACTTACATTCGAGTGGAGTCGAGATTGACCATGATGAATTTCAGCCGGTCATTGATCGAAGCCGAAATTAAACTATTCGAGGTCAGAAACGCTCGAGTGTCAGTAGTTTTATGAATATCATTTCGATTGACGATTGACGTTCCACGTTTAGCAATTGCTTATTGACAATTCTATTTCGTTCCCAAACTCACCGCATCTTCATCCACTTCATGACGCAATTGAAAACCCATTTCGAGCAACTGATCCGCAGTAACATATCCTTCATGGCGCTTCATCACTTTTCCTTTTCCATCGACAAAGATGAATGTTGGAAAAGAAGTCACTCCATACATATCAGTCAACTCAGGACCCGGTGATGCACCACCCGCATTGACTTTGTAATTCACAAAGTTCTGATTGAAATAACTCGCCAATGCACCCTGCTTAAATACTATTTCATCCATTCTCTTGCAATTTGGTATCCACGGTGCATAAAAATCCAGGAACACTGGTTTTTCCATTTTGTCAGCAAAAGCAAGCAAATATCCCAGACTCGGGCTTTCCGCAAATTGTAATTCCCTGGAACATGAAGCAGGCCTTACAACGATCGGATTGTAATACGCAGGGGCACATGCACTGACAAGGAATAGAAAAAAACAAGAGAGGATAGAGTAGGTATACCACTTCATAGGTTGATTTTATGAGTAAGCGTTCAACCCTAATAAGCAATTCATATGCCAAAAAATCTTAATATGAAAATCTTCTATCTATTTATACATTTAAAACAGAGGGGAAATTCTAATTCGAGAAGATATAATAAGACATTATTTATTTTAAAGGAAAAAGGTCCCCCTTGGGGTATTTAGGAGGAAAAGGCAGATAAACTCTCCGGATCCAGCAACGCACCCATGGCCATAAAATCAGGATTTAAAAGATCCGCCTTATTATAGATCAACGGACTAAGCTTTTCAGCATGTATCACACTTCCCCCTGCTTCCTCCAGCACACATTGAGCCGCAGCTGTATCCCATTCCATCGTAGGCCCAAACCGCGGATAAAAATGAGCAGCGCCTTCCGCAATCAGAACAAATTTCAATGAGCTCCCAACAGCAATAATTTCAGGATGATTAAGAGAAGAAATAATTTTTTCAGTTCGCGGATCACGATGACTCCGTGATGCCACTACTTTTATTCCTTCTTCCATTAGATAGAATGGCTTTGTACGCAATTCTGTTTTTTCTTTCAACGCATTTATTCTGAAGGCACCTGTATTCTGTTCGGCTACATATGCCATACCGGTACAAGGCACAAAAACGAAACCACTCACAGGCCGTTGTCCTTCCATGTATGCAATATTGATCGTAAACTCCCCATTCCTCTTGATAAATTCTTTCGTTCCGTCCAGAGGGTCCACCAGGAAATAATTTATATAGGCTGATCTGTTTTTAAAATCCACAAGTTTAGTTTCCTCGGAGATCACCGGTACGCCAGGATAAAATTCATTGAGACGCTCTATGATGATCTCATTTGATTTTCTATCCGCGGCAGTGAGTGGGCTATGGTCCTCCTTTATTTCAGTTTGAAATCGATCCACATCTGCATAAATCCCCAAAATCGTTTCACTGGCTTCGAGTAGTATGCTTAAGATATTGTCAGTCATTTCGAACATAGGTTCACAAGTTGTAAAAAAGATCCTTTCCAGACGGGATCCTGCAGTCGTGGCACGAGTACTCGTGCCACGAGTACTCGTGCCACGAGGTCCTAACCCACTGATATTCAATGTCCCCGGATAGTTTTCCACATACTCTTTTTGAATATGAAATGATTGATCCTTTCCTACCCGTTTTCAAAAGTTAGGCCTTTATCACCATTCAATTACCTTTATCGTATGTCCTATTATTCCCGAACACCAGGCAAATGCAGATCTTTATTTGCTTCAACATTTTTTTTATCCTTCACTTTCTGTTGCTTGCTATTTTGTGCTCCCCTTTTTAGCCAGCGTCCTGTCTATAAGATCACCGCTGAAATAGACACCTTCGGAACTGATACCATCAAAGGCACAATCGAAATCAGTTGGACCAATCGTTCAAATTCCCCTC
>JBDUDG010000219.1:0-5854 GCA_040003045.1 Saprospiraceae bacterium
GGATTCAGGTTTCATTGTTTAATATTTTGCAGGAAGGTGATATACAGATCAGAGGTTTTAAGACAAGGCTGGATCTTGATATTGAATTCGTCTTCACCGCCAATCCTGAAGACTATACAAACAGAGGGTCCATCATCACACCTTTGAAGGATCGGATCGAAAGCCAGATCCTCACTCATTATCCTGAAGAATTATCAACTGCAAGAGCTATTACTATCCAGGAAGCTTCTATTACAAGTGCACAGCGAAAGAAAGTACAGGTTCCTGATGTCGTGCTGAATATTCTTGAGCGTATAAGCTTTGCTGCACGTAAAAGTGAATTTGTGGATGAAAAATCAGGTGTATCTGCGCGTCTCAGTATCACTGCATTGGAAAATTTATATAGCACTGCTGAGCGAAGAGTACTGATCAATAAAGAATCAAATACTGTGGCCCGCATCGCTGATTTTTGGGGCGTCATCCCTTCCATCACCGGTAAAGTTGAATTGGTCTACGAAGGAGAGACTGAGGGACAGTATAATGTCGCTCTTCAATTGGTCAGCCAGGCTGTGCGCGAAGAATTCCTTGAAACCTTCCCTCATCCTGAAAAAATAAAGAAAGGAAAAGAAAAAGATCCTTATGGGGCCATTCGGGCATTTTTTGGCGACAGCAATGTGATCCATCTTACGAATGATGCAGAGGATAATTCCTTTCATAAGACACTTGATACTGTACCCGGAATGGATCGTTTACTTGAATCCTACAAAATCCCAAAAGCAGATTACTATGTATTCAAGGAAATCGTGCTGCATTCGCTGGCTGATCTTGATGTTCTAACCAAAGAACTTACACAGGGGAAAGTCGGCTTCAGCGATCCCCTTGGAAAAATGCTTAATGATCTCGATGAAGAAGACCGTGATTGAAGAAAGTATGTCGATCAGAGGTTGCCTTTGATCGAAGCCACATACTATTTAACATATCTTTGCCGCTCTTACATATAACAAAATCCAGAACCAGTGACCATTCTCATCTTCCTTATCCTGTCCTACATATTTTTAAGTATCAGCTTATATCTCCTTTTTCCGAAAGCAGGTGTATCGGCCATCAAAGGTGTAATCCCCGGTGTAAATTTTGTAGAGTGGTGTAAACTCATTGGCAGGAAGCCCGCTTATGCATTATGGCTCCTTTTTCCCATCGTCAATATTTTCATCTATTGCGGAATGGCGGTAGATATGGTTCGGTCATTTGACAAACTGAAATTCAGACACAGTGCCCTGGCGGTTATTTATGCCCCTGCCATTTTTACGGCGATCGCTTTGAATAAAAAAGATAAATACGTAGGTCCGATTATCCCAAGGGAAGCCGAGTATAAAAACCAAATCCTTGACGCTATCAAGGGCAATAAACCACGCCAGGCTGAAAAATTAATTAAGGCAAACCCCTTTCGCAAATCACCTGTTCGCGAATGGACAGAAGCAATAGTGTTCGCTGTTTTTGCAGCGGCTTTTATACGTATGTTTTTATTGGAAGCTTATAAAATTCCTACACCTTCGATGGAAGGATCACTGAATGTCGGGGACTTTTTATTTGTCAGCAAAGCACATTATGGCATCAGAACTCCGATGACGGTTGCCATGTTTCCTTTACTACACAATACCATTCCTATTTTAGGAACGGAATCTTATCTAAAAAAACCATCTCTGCCTTATTTCAGATTACCTGCCTTGGAAAGTCTTGATCGCAATGAACCTTTTGTATTCAACTGGCCGGTAGGAGACAGCGTCTACTTGTCTCCAAGCAGATCTTACACAGCACATCAGATACTGACAAGTCCGGAAGCAAAAAGAGATGTTGGAAATGCAAAATTGATCACAAGACCGATTGATAAAAAAGATCATTATATCAAGCGTTGTATTGCCATCGCAGGGGATAGTCTGCAGATCATCGACAAACAGGTTTATATCAATGGAGTAGCTGCGAAGAATCCAAGACACATGCAATTCATTTACCAGATTAATTCAGATGGATTAAATTGGGATAAAGTGGAAGAGATGGGTATCACCGTTCCTCAAAACAGAATTGTTCCTTTTTATCTTGACAACGAACAAGTCGAAGCGCTGAAGAAAATGGATCCGAATATTAAGATCCAGCCATTTGACATGACCCCTTATTCGACAGATTTATTTCCTTATGATAAGGAGCATTTTGGAAAATGGACTGTGGATAACTATGGCCCAATCTATATTCCTAAAAAAGGGGTTACTGTAGCACTGACACCTGCGACTATAGCTTTGTATTCCAGGTTGATTGATGTGTACGAAAACAATGATTTCAAAATTGAAAACGGACAGTATATCATCAATGGCGTGCCTTCTACTACCTATACCTTTAAGCAGAATTATTATTGGGCCATGGGAGACAACAGACACAATTCGGAAGATTCAAGAGCCTGGGGTTTTGTGCCGGAAGATCATATCGTCGGGAAGCCACTGTTTATTTGGTTCTCCACGAAAAATGGCAGTATGAGCAATGGTATCAACTGGAACAGAATATTTACGTCTGCATATAAAATGGATTAATTCCAAAAGGTCAGTTTTTACTGAGGCTCAATCATATTAAGGTTTTTTATCATCCTGATCAATAAGACTTATCTTTGCTGTCAACATTTGACCGTTTATTGAATGATGAAAAATATTAAAGTCCTGTTTTCCTTTTGCTGTTTGCTTTTCACCTGTAATGGCACTTTAATTGGTCAACCGGGATATGATCTTTATTTGTTTTCCCTGCATCAGACCACAGATGGTCAAAACCACATTTTTGGGCCAAAATTTTTAAGCGGGTTTAATAAAGGCGGTATCACTTATCAACCCGGTTTTACTCCTTCAGGTGATCTGCTGGTCAGCGTACGCAAGGCAGGAGAAACCCAAAGTGACATTTGGCAATTATCCATCTCAGATAAAAAGATCCAGTGTCTCACACGAACACTAGCAAGTGAATTTTATCCAAAGATGATCGAAGAAGGACAATATCTTTCTTTTATAAAAAAAGAACCTGGAGAAAGAATTGATCAGCAGGTCTTTCGCCTCGATCTCAAAACAAAAAAAGTACAGTGCATGACGGAGGATATTCATAATGTTGGAAGCTACGCCTGGATGAGTCCTCATGAATTGGGACTGTATCGAAATGAAGGAAATGAAACCATCCTCACCTACCTTAATACCACAGACAATAAAAGTAAACGCATCACTACTTCAGTTGGGAAATCCATTTCTTCAGATAAAAATGGGAAATTAGTTTACGTCCACAAATTTGATGCTTCATACTGGTATCTCAAAAAATACAATCCATCTTCCTCATTAGTAGATGTCATCGCGGTAACTCCTGAAAAGACCGAAGATTTTGTCATCGCACCTGATGGAACATATTTCATGGCAAAAGATCATACGTTGTTTAGCATGAATCCCGGATCACAAACCACATGGAGTGAAGTAGCTGATCTTTCATTGTATGGGATTAAATTCATCACAGGGCTTGCAGTGAGTGATGATGGACATCAATTGGCATTAGTTTCTACAAAAGAAAAACCATGATCAGGGCTCTATACGCTTATTCTGCTTTTCTTGTTGCATTTTCATGTTCCTCTCCGCTCACTAAAGAGATCACGGAGTACAGGAAGGAATATAAGACTGAATTCCTGAATGATCCCAGGTCTCCTTTAACAGAATCGGATTTTGACAAGCTTGATTTTTATGCGCCAAATGCACGCGCGCGCATAACCGCGTCGTTCATACCTGAAGTTAATCCCGAAACATTTGATATGCCAACTTACAGCGGTCTTACGCGCAAATACAGGAAATGGGGTGAAGCATCATTTCTATGGGGGCATCAGAAGGCTACACTTTCCATTTATGAAAATTTGTCCCTTGCCGGCAATCCGGACTTTGCGGATTATTTGTTTTTGCCTTTCAAGGATGAGTCCAATGGAGTGACCACATATGGTGGGGGACGATATATCAACATGTCCAAAAAAGATACTGAAGATGGATCGATCACCATCGATTTCAATAAATGTTACAATCCCTATTGCGCATACAGTGATGGATTCAATTGCCCGATTCCTCCAAAAGAAAATAATCTGCCGTTCGAAATTCAGGCCGGTGAGAAAAATTTTAGGGGGGCTTATACAGCTGTGGGACATTAATTTAAATCCGGACGAAGATTGGTCCTGAAGGAATAGGTTATTCACTTTGCGGACAAATATCGGAAAGAGGATATTCGTTAAAATGAAAGTCAAATATCAGATCATTTAAGACCATAAGCATGATTTTGATTCTATTGTATACATTGATAATGTCAATTTTCCATCTGCATTCGGGCGCAGAGCCTGTAGAAAGATGGCTAGTCAGGACAAAATCATCTTCCACGGAATGTATTGATCAGTGGTGGATCCAGCGTGGATTGGACAAGACGCAATATGTCAAAGAAACTCTCCCTGTAGAATCATGGATGGTGGTCGAATTACCCTCAAGTGCGATTCCATCACTAGAAGCACTTCCCTGTGTTGACAAGGTGATGCAAGATCAGCGCATTCAATGGCGCAATACTGTTCCTAATGATCCGGGATACATTAATCAGCTTAACATGAATATGATCGGCATGCCCAAAGCCTGGGATATCACAACAGGCGGAGTGACTCCGCGAGGGGACACCATTGTGATAGCGGTTGTGGATGATGGATATGACATCCAGCATGAAGATCTCGTTCCAAATATCTGGCTGAATAAAGATGAAATCCCCGATGATGGCATTGATAATGATAACAACGGATATATAGATGATTACAAAGGGCTGAATGTAGTCAAGAATAATGATCAACACCCGAAGGAGAAACATGGTACCCAGGTGAGTGGATTGATTGGAGCAAGAGGAGATAATACTATAGGAATGGCCGGTATTAACTGGAAGGTAAAATTGATGTTGATCAGTGGTGCTGATTTTGAATCCAAGGTCATCCAGGCATATCAATATGCTATCGATATGCGCAAAAAATATAATGATACCAATGGTCATCAGGGAGCATTCGTTGTAGCCACCAATCTTTCCGGAGGAATTAATAATGCATTTGCAGCGGATCATCCGTTGTGGTGCGAGATGTATGACAAGATGGGACAAGTAGGTATTCTGAGTGTTGCATCAGGACCTAATCAACCTATCTCGGTTGATAACGATGGAGACATGCCTACTACCTGCACATCTCCCTACCTGATTGCTGTAACGAGTGTAGACCAAACGGATGTCCTTGTAGACGGGGCCGGTTTTGGAAGTGTTAGCATTGACATTGGTGCACCGGGAGAAAATGTGCTAACCCTGGATCTAAACAATCAATATCATGCATTTGGAGGAACAAGCGCGGCAGCACCACATGTCGCTGCAGTGATCGGTTTATTGTATAGTGTTCCATGTCTCGCATTACTGAATGATATTGACAATAATCCTGATGCCGTGGCTTTGAAAATGAAGGACTTTATTTTTTCAACAGCAAAGCCAAATAATTCTCTTGACGGAATAACTGTGACAGGCAAGCGTCTTCAAGCGGATGCGGCTATTAAGGCCGCTTATGAACAATGCAATACATTCATTCAACCTGAATTGAAAATATTATCTATCCTTCCTAATCCTGTCCGCCTGCAAAAGGCCAGGGTTAATTTTCTGAGCATAGGCGATTCCACGGATTTAGAATATGATGTTTATTCAACCAATGGCGATCGAGTCTACAATGCACCGATCACGTCCGCGGAGATCGGACAGGGTTTTTTCCTCCTGGATACAAAGCCTCTTGCCGCAGCGATTTATATCGTGACGCTCAGGAACAAAA
>JBDUDG010000220.1:0-5826 GCA_040003045.1 Saprospiraceae bacterium
GCTACATTTTCACTCGCTGTAAAATTGAAGCGGACATAATCCTGAAATATTACCCCAATCATTCTGCGATAAGATTCAACTTTAAATTTCCGTATGTCTGTTCCATCGATGAGGATAGCCCCTTCGGATGGATCGTACATTCTTGCCAGCAATTTTACAAGGGTGGTTTTGCCAGCCCCATTTTCACCTACAAGGGCAAGCTTTTCGCCTACATGCAGAAAGAAGCTGATATGACGGATAGCCCAGATTTCAGTACCTGGATATTTAAATCCCACATCGTTAAACTGGATTCCTTTTATGATGGTTTTCGGAGCATCGATACCATCAGGGGCATCCTTAATTAATGGTTCAATTGCGAGGAAATCAAAATAATCCTGCAGGTACAACGCAGATTCCGTGATGCTGGTAAATGCAGAGAGCAATGCCTGTAATTGATTTTGTAACCTGTTGAACGATCCTGATAAAAATGTCATATCCCCCACGGTTAGAATGCCTGCAACTGTTCGAATCAGGATCAATACATAAGCTCCATAATACGCAAGTACACTTCCTACCTGCAAGAGAGTGCCCCAAATTGTTCGCTTAATAGAAAGAGCTTTGTTGACCAGATAATATTCGCTTGCAATACGTCCAAAACGATTGGTCAGAAAATTATCGAGGCCGAATACTTTTATTTCTTTGGCCGTTTCCACACTTGCTCCGATATATCTCAGGTAATCCAGTTCTCTACGTTGCGGTGTCCAACTTCTCACCAATGAATAACTTGATCTTGAAAAATAGGCTTCACTCAAAAAAGATGGAACAACAGCGACGATTAAGATCAGGATAAGCCAGGGTTCAAAAGCTACGAGTCCCGCGCCTAGAAAAATAATTGTGATGAGCCCCTGAAGCTGACTCAATACCATCGTCATCAGGACGACCCTTCCGGTTGTTTGTCGGCGGGCTCTTTCGAGCTTGTCATAAAATTCGCTGTCTTCGAACATTCCAAGATCCAGAGAAGCTGCTTTGTGCATCAATTCTATCGAGGAATGATTAGCATAAAGATCGCCGAGAAGAGCTTCTGTAAGACTGATGAGGCGATTGAATATTTCTGACAGCCCGGCTAATGCCAATTCAAAGCCTACCCACAACCATAGCTTGTGAAAATCTTTGTCATGCGCACTGATCAGCCGGATGACTTCATCAATGATCATTTTTCCCACGAACAACTGACCTGAAGGAATTGCCGATTTTAAAATGCGAAGAATAATATTGGAAAAAGTCAGGGAAGGTGATGTCTTCCAGATCATCCGGAAGAATGGGATCAATAACTTAAGGGACTGGAGACTTTCCTTAAAACCCTTTTTGGGTTTAGGATTCATATCTAAGGGAAAATTTGGAGGAATAGCCATTATTGCAACCTAACATTTTTTCAAAGGGTAAGTTCCGCCATCCTGAATTATATGTGCTTTAGTGCCACAGCGAGCGAGCCCTTATCTTTAGCGAAATTAAAACTGTATTATGAAAGTAGATATCCTTCGTGAAGAAACCCCTTTTGATGAGTTTTTCCATATCCGCAAATCCCATTTACGGTTTGAAAATTTTGATGGCACCATGTCACCTGAAGTGATCAGGTATAGCTTTGAGAAGAATGATGCAATAGCAGTTCTGGTATATCATACCATCAGGGATGCCTATATCCTTGTGAAGCAGTTCAGGTTTCCATTAGTGCAGCATAAAATCGATCCATGGATGATTGAAATAGTAGCCGGGGGTATTTCAGAAGGTGAAGACGAAGTGTCTGCTGCACATCGCGAAGTCATCGAAGAAGTTGGCTATGCTCCCATGATTCTGGAGAAAATAAATTTTTTTTATTTCTCTCCCGGAATACTTAATGAAAGAATACATCTTTTTCTGGCGCATGTTGACGAGGCTTCAAAAATAAATGAAGGTGGTGGTTTGAAGTACGAAGATGAAGATATCGCCCTTACCTGGGTTCCCAGGAATGAAGCCATGCATTGGTTAACACAACAAAAGATCGGTGATGCAAAAACGATTATTGCTTTACAGTGGCACCAAATGATGAAAACCGGTTAACTGGTTAATGGATTAAAGAGGTAAACAGATAAACAAGTAAACAGATTAACTGATTAAACGGTTTGACCGTTTGCCTGTTTCTTCTTTTACCCGCTTGCCTGTTTCTGGGATTACCTGTTTACCCTTTCTTTGTAGTAACTACATAGAAACCGATCTGGAATTCGTCATTGACATAATCATCTTTCAGATTGTCAAAAAACTTTTTGGATTTGAAGCGGATATCAAATTGTGTACGATCGATGGGAAATGGAGCTGCAGAGATTATTATTCCCTTTTCAATGTTCTCCACTCTGGCTTTGAAGCTGACAGGCTTGGAAATATCTTTAATGGTCAGGTTACCATTGATCATAGTTGTAGCTTCGGGATCATTGTCGATTTTTGAAGACGAAGTAATCTCGTAGGTTGCAGTTGAATATTTTCCGACATTAAAAAAATCTTCTTCTTTTCCGGGTGCAGTTCCTTTGAGATGTTCTTCCAGACTTTTCCCCATATCGCCCTGTGGGTCCAGAACCTTAAGCTGGGTCATATCCAAAACAATGGAACCGTTTTTAATCAGATCACCTTCCATATTGAGTCCGCCACCTGCAACTGGTACAATACCATTATGGGTTCCGGTAGGTTTGGAACCAATCCATTTCACAGTACTGAGATTGGGAATGATGACGTATTGATATCTGGTATCCGGAACATTATTGCTATTGTCTGATGCGGTGATGATATTGGTATTCTCCGAGGTGACAGCTTGTGGATTTTGTGTGCATCCAAATCCACCGATGATCATCAGGAGCATGGTGGGAAAAAAAAGTTGTTTCATCATGTGTTCGATATGATAATTAGTTAAGAAATATAGTTTTTTAGATTTTCGTGCAGATGTCGAACGAACCTAACGGTTTCATCAATGGCATCTATCACAATTATCTTGTCATGACCTACTGCCCATTCATTATCAGAAGCACGGCCGGAGATGATGATAGGTATATTAGTGCGATTAGCTAATTCTTTCACGTAGGGTCCGAACTGCCAGTGAACAGGATCGGCATTGACGATGAGAACAGAATCGGAGGAGCATTTTTTCAATGCTGAACAAGCACAATCCAGGCTGATTCCTGATCCCATATCAGTTACGCACAATCCTTCTTTCCTTAGGAAGAAATGCATGAAAAGATGGCTCAATTCCTGTTGATTCCCTTGCGGCAGGAACATCATCAATTTTGGTCCTGAACAATTGTGGGGCATCATGTCGATTTCGCGGATCGTCTTCCGCCTGATGAGCTCATGAAAGCAAGCTTCATGGGCGGCTTCGATGCTACCGGAGAGCCAAAGCACTTCCATCTTTTGAAGAGAAGGCAGGATAAGGTTAGTCAACGTAGCTTCGAATCCGTGTTCCCGTATAGATTCGTCGAGAACGGCATCCATTAAATTGACATCAAGAGAGATCAGGCCGCGTTGCAATTTTTCTTCGTGGTCCTGATGCATGACAGAGATCCGTTCACATTCCCTCTGGATTTCTTCCATTGTCATCTCGGCGATCCTTGAGATGCGGATGCCATGGATATTGAGCTTTTGAACAAGTTTCAATCTCCTGAGGTCTTTCTCCTCATAGAACCTGATGTTAGTATCTGTGCGCTGCGGGCTGAGGAGACCATACCTTTTTTCCCAAATTCTGAGGGTATGCGTTTTAATGCCGGTCAATTCCGCAAGATCACTTATGCTATAAATGTCCAAAGTCGTCGAAAAAAGAGAATGATGAAATCAATTAAGTAATATCTCACAACAGTAATAATAATTATTTTGTTTTCAAGGCTTTCCCTCCGGAATGAACCGGTCGATTCATTACATAATTAACTCATGCGTATCGGAATAGTTTGCTACCCAACTTATGGAGGTAGCGGAGTAGTGGCCACCGAATTAGGTTTAGCTCTCGCTAATAAGGGACATCAGATCCATTTTATCACATATAAGCGACCTGCCCGTCTTACCCACTTTCGTGAAAATGTTTATTTCCATGAAGTCAATACTGAGGACTACCCACTGTTTGATTACACGCCATATGACACGACTCTGACAAGCAAACTTGTCGATGTGGTGAAATATGAAAAACTGGATTTGCTTCACGTACATTATGCAATTCCGCATGCTACGGTCGCCTATTTGGCCAAACAAATCCTGGCCGCAGAGGGGATAAGGATCCCTGTTGTGACGACACTCCATGGTACTGACATTACCCTGGTAGGGAGTGACAGGTCATTTGCTCCTGTAGTTGCATTCAGTATCAATCAAAGTGATGGAGTCACTGCGGTATCGCGTCACCTTCGCCAACAAACCTGTGAGCAACTTAAAATTCATAAAGACATCGAAGTGATCTACAATTTCATAGATTTTTCAAGATTCAGCAGGTCCAATAAAGAGCATTTCAGAATGGCTATTGCACCTGCGGGTGAAAAGATCCTGGTCCATATCAGTAATTTCCGAAAGGTAAAACGAATAGAAGATGTCATACTGACTTTCAATATAGTCTTGCAGCAAATGCCGGCGAAATTGCTCCTTGTAGGTGATGGTCCTGAACGTCCTAAGATGGAAAGGATGTGTAGGGATATGGGAATTTTTGATCAGGTACGTTTTCTTGGAAAACAAGATGCAGTGGAAGAGATTCTTGCTGTTGCTGACCTGTTTGTTCTTCCTTCAGCCAATGAGAGTTTTGGTTTATCTGCACTTGAGGCGATGGCTTGCGAAGTGCCCATTATTTCATCAAATGCTGGTGGTCTTCCTGAAGTAAATATCCACGGAGTGACCGGCTTTCTTTCTGAGATAGGTGATGTAAAATCAATGGCCGAAAATGCTTTGATGCTTTTGCAAAATCCTGAAATGCTGAAGGAATTCAGACACAACGCACTTGAGCAGGCAAAGAGATTTGATATCAGTGTTATCCTTCCTCAATATGAAGCTTACTATCAAAAAATCCTGTGTAAGTTTGGTTCAACCTGCGTGATGGAAGAAGTGCATATCCCGGGTGTCTGAGATTACCCTATCATTTTGTCGTTCGAACATTGTGGGGTTACCACATTTTTATAAATTGCCTGGTTACTCATCATAAGTGATCTCAACTATCGGAGTGAGCGGATGTGCCTGGCAGGAAAGGATATAACCATTGGCCACTTCTTTATCGTTCAGTGCAAAACATGCATCCATTTCCGCTTCCCCTTGAATGATTTTTGCCATACAGGTAGCGCATGCTCCGCTGTGACATGAGTAGGGTGCGTCGATCCCCATATCAAGAAGTGTATCCAGGATGGTTTTATCGCTTACCTCGGCTTCTATCCTTTGACCACGAAGGTGAACAATCACGTGAGAGTGCGGCAGATGATCATGCGGATGTGCGTATTTTGATTTTTGCAAAACTTCTTCTGATGCAGGTGTAAAAAATTCTCTTTTGATGGAATCATCTTCCACGCCTGTTGAGGATAATGTTTGCTCAGCTGTGACGATGAGGTCTCCGGGCCCACACAAGAAATAAAGATCATTTTTTTTTGTGGCGGGATGTTTCTTTAAAAGGTCCAGGATGTGAATGCGGCTTATCCTTCCTTTAAGTCCTGTCCATTCGGGTTTCTTTTTTCCGAATAAAGCTTTCAATCCACCGGCTTCATTTTTTGATAAAGTATGATAGACAAAGAACTGCCCTTTGTGATGTTCCCCCAGTTTGTCTAATTCGGCCCTGAATATGATTTGCGCCTCAGTCCGGCTGCCATAAAG
>JBDUDG010000221.1:0-5782 GCA_040003045.1 Saprospiraceae bacterium
GACAATGCGATCATCAAATACGATCTGAGTACAGGGAAGACTGTTGACACGATCCTGAAGATCAATTCTCTTGACATTCCTGCCAGCGAAGGTAGCATCGATGATTATACGTTTAGCGATAATGAATCCCAAATCCTCCTCTCCTTAGGAATGGAATCTATCTATCGTCATTCTACCAAAGAATGGAATTACACCTACAATCTCTCTACCGGAAAAACTTCGAAGCTGACAGCGGTCAATAAACAAATGCATGCGACTTTTTCACCGGATGGGAAAAAAGTGGCTTATGTAATGGACAATGATCTATACTTCAAAGACCTGGTTTCAGGAAAAACAACCCGTATCACTAAAGACGGAAAAATAAATGCCATTATCAACGGCTCTTGCGACTGGGTATATGAAGAGGAGTTTTCATTTTCAAAAGCTTTTGCTTGGTCACCTGACAGCCGTCACCTCGCTTATTATCGATTTGATGAAAGTGCCGTGAAAGAAATCACCATGACAAATTATACGGGCGAAATGTATCCGGAAATGGAAACCTTCAAATATCCAAAAGTAGGCATGGAAAATTCAAAAGTGAGCATCCATCTTTATGATACAAAATCAAAAAAGAATGTAACTGTTGATCGCACAAGTGACCCTGACGGATATATCCCAAGAATTAAATGGACTGCTGATCCATCTAAACTTTGCGTCTTCTGGATGAATCGTCACCAGAATCACCTGGACCTTTTACTTGCCAACGCAACTGATGGAAAGACATCAACCCTCCTGCAGGAAGACAATAAATATTACATCGACATCCACGATAACCTCACTTTCCTTTCAGATAAAACTGGTTTCATCTGGACAAGCGAGAAAGATGGATTCAATCACATTTATCTATACAACATGGATGGTACACTAAAAAAACAAGTCACATCGGGTGAATGGGAAGTCACTGAATTCTATGGTGTGGATGAGAAAAATAAAACGATCTATTTCCAGGCAAATAAAAAGTCCCCGCTTGAAAGAGAAATCTATAGCACAGACCTGAATGGCACTTCTACAAAAGTGATCAAAGGAGATGATGGAACAAATTCGGCGCAATTCTCCACAACTTATGATCTTTTTGTATGGACACATTCAACGATCAACACTCCTCCTGCATATTCAATCAATGACCGCAATGGTAAATTGGTACGTGTGCTGGAAGACAATGCAGGAAGCCGTAAGTACCAGGAAGATTATAAAGTACAGCCTGTTGAATTTTTTAATTTCACCACATCAGAAGGTGTCAAATTAAATGGCTATCAAATCAAGCCATACAATTTTGATCCTACCAGGAAATATCCGGTATTCATGTATTTGTATGGTGGACCCGGATCGCAGGAAGTGATCAATGGCTGGATGGGAATGGATTATTGGTGGTTCCAGTCATTAGCACAACAGGGTTACATTGTAGCCTGCGTGGACAATCGAGGCACAGGTGGCAGAGGAGAAGAGTTTAAAAAAATGACTTATCTCAAGCTTGGCCATTATGAAACCATCGATCAGATCGAAGCCGCTAAGTACCTTGGCAAGTTACCCTATGCAGATCCTGCAAGAATTGGAATATTTGGCTGGAGTTATGGCGGGTATATGTCGTCTCTTTGTTTATTTAAAGGAAATGATGTTTTCAATTCCGCAATTGCCGTGGCACCTGTCACTAATTGGAAGTGGTATGACTCCATCTACACTGAACGATATATGCGCACCACCGAAGAAAATTCCAAAGGATATGAAGACAACAGTCCGATCAATTTCGCAGACAAGCTCACCGGAAATTATTTGCTTGTTCATGGCGGTTCAGATGATAACGTACACTTTCAAAATACCATGGAACTGTCAAATGCTTTAATCAAGGCAAACAAACAATATGACACTTACATATATCCAAATCGAAATCATGGTATTTATGGCAATAATGCACGGCGACATCTTTACACCAAAATGACTGATTTTATTAATGAGCATTTGAAGCCGGAACATCCCTTGCAGTTTAGCAATTCTCCTTCGAAATCGTAAGCTTAATGATTCTGAGCTATCTTTGAAGTCTGGAAAGCAAGATTCCAGATGGTAGACGTTATATCCTGGACTCGGGACGCTAATATCTCATGGCCAGTATCTAACGTCAAGCATCTAACTTCTACCATTTAACATCTAACATCCCGTAACATCATTGGAAATACTTAATCGCAAGTCAAAATTTGAATATCACCTGCTTCAGTCATTTGAGGCGGGCATCATGCTAAAAGGAACTGAAGTCAAGTCTCTTCGTCTTGGTCAGGCTAATATGAGTGACGCCTGGTGCGTATTCGAACACGAGGAGCTCTATCTGAAAAACCTCCATATCAGCGAATATGAGCATGCCAGCATGAGCCAGCATGAAGTCAAAGCTTCACGGAAATTGCTGCTTAAAAAATCGGAGTTAAAAAAACTTGAGCGACGCGTTGCCGAAAAAGGATTAACGATCGTTCCGTTCCGTATTTATTTTTCTGCGCGTGGTCACGCAAAATGCGAGATCTACCTAGCCCAGGGCAAAAAAGAATTTGATAAACGAAACACCATCAAAGACCGTGACGTCCAACGCGATATTGACCGACAATTAGCATAATATTGGTTTCTAAATTAACCATTTATTATTAACCATTTATCATTAACCATTACCCATGAATTACTTGATCTTATCCACCGAATAAATATAATAAATCTCATCCGCTACAATGCCAGGCTCTATCTTGGTGAGCAACGTCAATGAAGTTGAATCATTCACTAAGCCGTCTTTCCAGTCCTCTGTCTCACCTGTATCATTGTAAGTTTTAGAAATAGGATTATTTTTTACGAGGATGACTTTTCTATTCTTGCCCATCACTTCATTGATAAAAGCAATCAGCGGACTGAAGCTGGACACAAACATCCTCTTCTGATCATAAATGATAAAGCTCCCGGGTTCCTTCCTCTCCACATAATAAATCTTTTTGTTCAGCTCGGCTGCAAGAGGAGAAGTCGCATAATCCTGACTTCCAACAATATCATACTGATCAAGCTTATTTTTCTTTATATAGTCTGCTGCCTGTTGGCTGGTCGAAAATGGATATTTCAAATCCTTCGCATATGCCATCACTCCACCCACTACATGAAAGCAAAGGATCAAGATGAAGAATGGTGTCCTGATCTTATCACCGGCGATAGCAATTTTATTCAACAGCCGATTTTTATAATTGGTTTCTTTTAAATAATAAGTCATCCAGCAGCAAGCCAACAGCAATAAAAATAAATGTCCGGAATACCTGCTCCAGATAAAACCGGTATAATAATAAAATAACATCAGGATAAGTGTTCCGACGATATACAATAAAAAAACAAGTCTGTGTCTCAAAAAAGCGAACAGCCATGCCAGGAAAATCAACGGTGTGACAGCTACCATAAATTTTTTCTCATCAGGAACAAAAAAATTGGTGTTCCAGAAATAATAGATCCTGAAATTCGGGATGGCAAAATAGGCGTGAATGAAGCGCGACAAAGTCCATTTCAACCGGATAATGTCAAAATGGGTAACATACAGCGTTGGAAAAGAATTATCAGGTTCCGGTTTGATCTGAAGATATCCCAATAACACACCTAAAAATGTAATGCCTGCAAACAATGCCAGCTTTGGAATTGGTATCCTGGCTTGTTTCGATTTCTTGTCACGAAATACTTCCTCATACATCACAATCCCGGCGAAACAAACAGAAAGGATGACCCCAAAAATGGTATTGTTGGAAAGAAGAAACAAAACCCCGGCTATCAGTAAAATATTTTTTCGTCTGTCTCTATACAAAATGCAAAAAAGAGCAATTAACAACAATCCAAGTCCATAGCATCGGCTGATGATATTATATTCAAAAAATGTATAGTATCCGAATGTGATCAACACTTTTTGCAGGATGGAAAAAGGTGCATATTTATTAATTAGGTAAATAAAAGACGCAGATATCAAAATGTGAAAGAGCTGCATGTAGAAAGGATCGCTCGTAAAAGATGAAATAATAAACAGGAATGCATGCCATAGCACAGGATTGCCTTCATATTTTAGATTCTGAAATAGTTGTGGAATGGAATGCGCTTCAGAGGCCACCATCCATGCCTGGTATTCATCTCTCCACATTTCATGATTTAGAATCCCGATGAGCGAAAGGATAAAAAAAACTCCTGTGATGATGAAAGGAAAATATTTCTTCCACATCACTTCAGTCTCCGGAGGGGTTGTAGCCACAACGACGACAGGTGTTTTTGGTTTTGGTCTTGCCTGCTTTGCCAATAGAATAGGGTTTGAGACCGAAGGTAAAAGTTTTCCGTGACGTCCCGTGGGCGTAGTTCTGTTCGATTGTATTACACTACCTTCGTTAAGATCAAAAACCAACTATGAAAGTTCGAAAGGAAATCACTGAATTGCTCAGTGCCGGAGTGATCACGCCTGAAGTTGCCTACCGAATCAATTCATATTATGATTCAAAAACGGAACCTTCACAAAACCGACAAGTCATCGTATTCGGTATTCTTGGAGCCATCATGGTGAGCCTTGGGATTATCCTGATCCTTGCTCACAACTGGGATAATCTTTCCAGACTGATAAAAACTATTGTCGCATTCCTTCCATTGGTATTCGGGCAATTGATATGTGGCTATACACTTTTGAATAAAAAAGAGAGCACAGCCTGGCGCGAGGCATCATCCGCATTCCTCTTTTTCGCAATTGGTGCGTGCATTGGTTTGTTAGGCCAGGTATATAATGTCGATGGCAATCTCGATTCATTTTTATTCACCTGGTTGCTGCTTTGCGTACCAATTATTTACGTCATGCAATCCTCAGTGGCGTCGTTGCTTTACATCGCGGGCATCACCTGGTATGCTTGTGAAACGGGGTATTGGGGGCATTCAACATATACGCCATTTATATACTGGGGCATGTTGTTACTTGTTTTACCATATTACTATTTACTATTTAGAAAGCATCGGGAAAATAATTTCTTCACCTTTCATAACTGGCTCATTCCGATTTCAGTGACGATTGCGCTTGGCACATTTTCACATCATGAATCAGAGCTTATGTTCATCGCATATGTCAGCTTATTTGGTTTGTTATACCTGATTGGAAATAATCCATTTATCCGGGAACAAAAAGTGAGGAACAATGGGTACCTGGTATTGGGATCCTTGGGCTCTGTGGGCATCCTGCTTGTACTTAGCTTCAATTTCTTTTGGAATGACCTGCCTGATCATTCATTTGATATGAAGGAGATCATGCATTCAAGTGAGTTTCACGTAGCAACTTTCCTTACTCTTGCAGCACTCGTATTATTAATATACCAAAAAATCAAATTCAGACCTTTCGACATTAAACCTGTTGAATTGGTATTCATTTTATTCATCATCATTTTCTTTATCGGAATAAAATCTCCAATTGCTATCCTGTTTATTAACATTCTCGTGTTGACTATTGGAATCCTGACCATTCGTGAGGGTACAAAGTTGGATCATCTCGGCATATTAAATTATGGGTTGCTGATCGTAACAACTCTGATCATCTGCAGGTTCTTTGATGTTGATATTAGTTTTGCCTTTAAAGGACTTTTATTCGTTGCTGTGGGGCTTGGGTTCTTTTTTGCAAATTACTGGATGATGAGGAAGAAGAAAGTGAAGAGTGAAAAGCGTGAGGTGTGAGGTGTGTGGTGTGTGGTGTGTGGTGTGTGGTGTGTGGTGTGTGGTGTGTGGTGTG
>JBDUDG010000222.1:0-5773 GCA_040003045.1 Saprospiraceae bacterium
CGTATAGAACTTTTCATAAAAGATCAGATAGTTATAGATTTAAATTAATAGGATTTTGCAAAGAAATCATACCCTTGATCAAAAGTTATCTTGCTTGAAATCTTACCGGGGAATATAACCGGGGATCGAAGTAGTGGAAAAAGACAACCTCATAACTAAAGAAAATTGGGTCGAGAATGTTGCTTGTTTTCGGTTAAAATTTGTACTGAACTTCACATTTTCTGCCTGATATGATTACTATCACAGGTCTTGAGAATGATTTGACAAATTTTAACGAAAAGTACTCTTCACCTGCATGGAGAAAATGCAGACTTAATGCATGATACAACAAATTATTGAAATAGCCAATATAAGATCAGGGAAATCTTAAAATGAAGCATTTAGAGCTGGATTCGTACTACAAGATATGTTGCTCTTTTCTTGAAAGAATCAACAATGAGTTATATGCAAAGTTCACGACACATATTGATTTTTTTAGCATAATTGTGTCGGAGGGGATTTGAGACGGAATCTGGATTGGGATGTGGGTGGAAAATAAATATCGTATGTGGAGATGGCGGAATGAAGGAGATGTGAGTTTGGGTATGAAATAAAGACATAGCAACTAAAAAAGTGAAACGGCGATGGAAACTCATTTCGTCGAAATTCGGAAGCATAAAATTCGTGATTTAGTCCATATGATATTGATATTCAGATATTTATATGATATCTATTTTTTACCATTTTTTACTTTTTTGCATAAAACATTACAGATTCAACCGTTATCCCAATTCCCATGGCCTCTCAAATATTCATTAAATAATCCTTTCCTCAACCCTTATTGCTCCCTTTTGTTGGTTTACCTTGATTAATCACAGTGCATTGAACCGCAGCATAGTTTATCTTTCAGTTTATACCAAATTTTTAAAATTAATTATGATGAATTGGGTGCTTGTTTACGAAGTGATTTATATCACCATTATCGTCCTGGTTTGTCTCCGCATTATATACGACACCACCAATACCTCCAAAACTTTAGCCTATCTCATCCTTGTCATCTCCTTCCCTATTGTGGGTATTCTCTTTTATTTCGCTTTTGGGGTCAACTATCGAAAACGGAAAATGTATAGCAGGAAAATAATTGAGGACAACCGTTTTGCCAGCAAACTGAGGGAAGACATCCTTAAACATGATGAAAAAAAACTGGAGAAAAGTGACACAGAAAAAAATGTCCGCGAGCTTGCATACATGCTGCTGAATGATACGATGAGTCCGCTCACTTCTGACAACCATGTGAAACTTCTGATGAATGGAGAAAATAAATTTCCAGAGGTCCTGAAAGCGCTGAGAGAAGCTAAAGATCACATTCATATTCAATACTACATTTATGAAGATGACAAGATTGGAAGAGAGATTGAAGATATTCTGATCCGGAAGGCGAAAGAAGGCGTTGTGGTCCGCTTTATGTATGATGATTTTGGCAGCCATTCCATCGGCAGAAAACTCGTGCATCGCCTCAAAGAAAATGGTGTCACTGTCTATCCATTTCTAAAGATCCATTTTATCCTTTTTGCAAACCGGATCAACTATCGAAATCATCGGAAAATCATCGTGATAGATGGCTGTACTGCATTTGTAGGCGGCATTAATGTCAGCGATCGGTATATCAATTCGAAGGAAAATAAAAAGAAACTTTACTGGCGCGATGCACATATCCGGATTGACGGATCAGGGGTACACTATCTCCAATATCTTTTTTTGTGCGACTGGAAATTTTGCTCAGGCGATAAAATGAAACCTGATGAAATATTCTTTCCAACCATAAATAAAATGATAAAACCTGGAAATAAGCTTGTGCAGATCGCAGCAAGTGGGCCTGATTCGGAGACACCGACCATCCTGTTTTCAATTCTGCAGGCTATTAATCTTGCTACAAAAGAAGTGCTGATTACATCTCCATATTTTATTCCCGGCGAGAGTTTGATGGATGCATTGATCGTGGCGGCGCTGAGTGGCATTGATGTAAAGCTCATGGTTCCAAAAGTTGGAGATTCGGTTATTGTTGATTTAGCGGCGCGATCGTATTACAATGATTTGCTCAAAGCAGGTGTGGAGATCTATCAGTACACTAAAGGATTCAATCATGCCAAAACGCTGGTCGCTGATTCAAATATCGCTATTGTGGGCACTGCTAATATGGATTTCCGGAGTTTTGATTTAAATTTTGAAGTCAATGCCATTATTTATGATCAGGAATTCGCCACTGAATTGAGAGATGTATTCTATGCAGATTTAAAAGATTCAAAGAAGATAAACCCTACGGCCTGGAATGACCGCCCAATCTATAAGGAATTGATTGAAAAAACGGTGAGACTTGTATCATCCCTGTTGTAGATATCTCCTATTCACTCCATCTCACATTCCTCGTCAGATACATGATCAATCCTATGATGAGAAATAAAGCAATACTTCCTGCAAGAAGTGCCAAATCTTCAAGCTGAAGGATTGTATAAATGAATCCAAATTGAAGCAACAATAGTCCGCCAACATATGTGGCAAATCGTTTCGTTTTGAATATCGATCGACTGTATAAAGTGATAAGGATGATGGTAGCTATGCTTGAGGTAAGGTAAGCAGGATCGAATCCAATCTGCTCCGAAAGTGACAGCAGCAGGATAAAGAAGATCACTATCGCCGCACCAACCAAACCATATTGCAACGGATGAATTTTTTGCTTTTTCAAAATTTCAAAGAAAAAATAAACAATGAAGGTCATGGCGATCAGCAGGAATGCATATTTCACAGTGCGTTCGTTTTTTGCATATCCATCTACCGGATCAATTAATTCTACACCGAGTGATGTTTGATTGGTGCTGACCGCATCTGTGGGATACTGCGCATTGACGTATGTAACGGAGAGATTTTGTGGATTGTCCTGTTTCCAGAATTGTGATATCTGCCGGTTGATATCCAGGATCGTCCATCTTGCAGTGAAACCCTGTGGAGTGATCGTGGAGGTATCCGGCAAAAACTGACCTTCAAATTTCGGCGATGGCCATGCAGAGGTAAGTGCAATGGTTGTATTGTTTGCTACAGGAACGCAATAAAGTCCCTGACTGCCTTTCAGTTTCAATACAATTTCAAAATCAAAACCTTCTTTTTGCAACAGGGTTTTTGGTAATCGACTCATCAGTCCATTTTGAAAATTTATGGCAACCGGTGTAGCGGCAGACATGTGGAGTATGGTGTAATTGGATTGAATTTGTACCTCCTGACTGATGCCTGATAAATCTGAAATCCCCAGATGAATGGTTGCTTTGTCCCATTCAATATTTTCAGGCTTGATCTGTAATGCATCAATATCCGGGTAATCGAAATGGCCTTTGATAATCAGGTTACTTTGATAAAGGACCACTTTGAAAATGCTTCTTTTGCGAATCACAGGTTCCATTGTACCCTGCAAATCAAGCTTCCTGGGAAAGAAACTAAAGTCGCTTTCCACCCAATTGGGTTCTTTGGCCGTGACTTTAATTTCCTGGAAATACGGAATGGTGATGTACGGTCCTGCGATTGTTTGGCGCTGTCCCCACTTACTACTTACTTCGTTGGTAACAGTAAACTTCCGATTTGATCTTTCGCTCACAAGGGAAGAGATCATCAAACTGGGGATCATCAGAGCCAGGATAATGACGCCGATGACGGCAACCTTTACAATGACATGATCAGTCCAATTTTGTGGCTGGGATGCAGGTACTGCAGGGATGAATTCAGATGTTTCATTCATAAATCAAAGTGCTTTGAATTACAAAGTAAAAGGAAAAATTTGATATGGAAGGTTAATTTTTGTGAAAAAGAATATTCCTTTTAAAAATAATTTTCCCGAATTCAAATATTAATCGTAATTTTACGATAAGAATATGGGTACAACAAAATCATACGAATTCACCACAAAGGAGAATAAGCTGGCGAAATACGCCAAAGCACTCGCCCACCCTGCCAGGATAGCTATATTGAAACATCTGGCCAGCAGGCAAACCTGCATATGTGGCGATATCGTGGATCAGATTCCTCTTTCGCAGAGTACTGTTTCACAACATTTGAAGGAATTAAAAGATTCAGGGCTGATTACCGGCGAAATTGAAGGTGCAAAAGTTTGCTATTGTATTGACGCAAAAGAATGGAAGGCGGCACAGTCGTGGATCAATCAGCTATTTGACAGCTATGATGGGAACAATTCCTGTTGCTGATTTTTTTTGACTTAATTGATCGGTATATTACGATAACATAAAACACTATATAAAATGCAAACACAGGAACAGATAAAAGAAATGGTTAAGCAAAAATACAGTGAGATCGCTCTTCAGGAAAAAGAAACAAACCAGGTTTCTTGTTGTGGTGCAGGATGCTGTACCACTGAGGTGCACAATATCATGACGGATGATTATTCAAACGTCGAAGGATATAATGCTGAAGCTGATTTAGGGCTAGGTTGTGGATTGCCTACAGAATTTGCAAAAATTAAACCGGGTGATGTAGTCATCGATCTGGGAAGTGGAGCAGGTAATGATGCATTTATAGCGAGGCACGAAACAGGCGAATCTGGAAAAGTGATCGGTATTGACTTCACCCCTCCCATGATTGAAAGGGCAAGAACCAATGCCGAATTACGAGGCTTCAGAAATGTAGAATTCCGACAAGGTGATATCGAACACATGCCTGTGAATGATAAAACCGCAGATGTGATTGTCAGCAACTGTGTCCTGAATCTTGTGCCCAACAAAGATGCTGTGATGAAAGAAATCTATCGCGTATTAAAACCAAACGGCCACTTCTCCATTTCAGATATCGTCCTGGAAGGCGAACTCCCTCTTAAAATCAAAGGGACAGCTGAAATGTATTCAGGTTGTGTTGCAGGAGCGATTCAGCAGAAAACATATTTGAACTTGATCCGGGAGAATGGCTTTATAAATATGCAGGTTCAAAAGGATAAGGCGATAGTTATTCCTGACGATATTCTAAGCCAATATTTATCAGTGAAGGAAATTGCGGAATTTCATTCTTCAGGTAACAGTATCCGAAGTATTACTGTGTATGCAGAAAAGCCGGCAGATAAAGTTGCTTGTTGTGGAACAGATTGTTGTAAATAAACCGAAGAAATGCAATCAATATTAGTACTCTGTACAGGCAATAGTTGCCGCAGTCAGATGGCTGAAGGATATTTGAAATTATTTGCTGCAACCCAAGCAAACATTTTTAGTGCAGGTATCAAAGCACATGGAGTGAATCTCCGGGCTGTAGATATTATGAAAGAAGATGGAATCGATATTTCAAATCAGACTTCAAACACTGTTGATGATTTCAGGGGCAAGGATTTCGATTTTATAATTACCGTATGTGATAATGCAAAAGAAAATTGTCCCGTTTTCCCTTCAAGATCAAAACGGTTCCACCATTATTTTCCTGATCCGGCTATTGCGACAGGAAGTGATGCAGAAATTCAAAATGAATTCAGACGGGCGAGGGACATGATAAAAGCATATTGCAGAAGTTTTGTGGAGGAGAATATTTAGGCGACATTTCGCTTAATTAAATTGAAAAATATTTCGAACGTGCATTCCGGTCCCTGAGCTTGTCGAAGGGAAGAAAAAAGAGTATCTTCTCAAGCTGACTTCAGCTATACATTTCGACAAATTCAAGGACAACCCAGGATTTTTCCTTTTTGATTTCGAAGCTCTACGGGTGTTCGCTTCGACTTCGCTCAGCGACCACCCGGGATTTTTCCCTTTTGATTTCG
>JBDUDG010000223.1:0-5700 GCA_040003045.1 Saprospiraceae bacterium
CAATGCGACCATCCTTAAATCTTAACAACAACCGATAAACAAACACGCCAGGGTTTAGCACCCTCCCTTTCATCTTTCCATCCCATGCATACTTGGGATCATTTGGCTGGAAATTATTTGCATTAAAAACCATATTCCCCCAACGGTCAAAAATGGAAAATTCAGCAATTTCATCAACCTGATCTCCGGCACTAATCACCAACCGGTCATTTATATTATCGCCATTCGGTGAAAAAATATTGGGAATAAAGAATTCATGCGTTTTTGCAACAATAATATTTATTTCATCATTGGCAATGCAACCATCATTTGTAGTAACCTGGATTGAATACGAAGTCGTGATGACAGGCGCAACGATTTGTGTCAGACAGGATAAACAGGAAATACTGTCTATTCCATTCCAAACAATCAAGACTAATGAATCAAACGGAACACTTACGATCGCTTCAATCAATATTGAATCGCCAAAGGTGATAACCCGGTCGCTGCCTAAATCCACATTAACGGGCTGTTGTACATTGATCAGTACGATCTCGGATGTCTCACAATCATTGGCATCCAGCATTGTGACCATATAGCTTCCTTTATCCAGACCTGAAAAAGTGGAGGACGATTGATAAGAAGATTGATTGACTGAAAAGCGATAAGGCGGAACACCTCCTTCGGGTTGAATGACGATGCTTCCTTTCTGTTGGTCAACACAGCCGGGCTCTGAAACCGTAAGACTCATCATCAAAGGCAAAGGTTCTGAAAGCGTTATTTCTTTTTCTACTGAGCATCCATTCCCATCAGTGATGGTAACTGAATAAATACCTGATGAAAGATCTGCAATTGTTTGAACAGGTTCCCCGGTGGACCATAGAAAAGTAAATGGACCAACTCCGGACACAAGTGCTGAAACACGGCCATCACTTGCACCGGCACAACTAATAGCCACACCATTGAAATCAGAAAGTATATCAATAGCGAGTGAGGGTAGCGGATAAAGACTCGTCTGTTCTATCACCAGGCTATCGCATCCACTGAGATTTGCGTAATGCGATATGCGTATTGCGACACTATTCGGGTCGCATGTTCCATGCTCTATGTACGTTGTGTCTTGAGGTACAAGTGAAATGGTAAGGGTCACCGTACTATCACACCCGTATTGATTGAAATAAGTGGTGATAAACATTCCGGCCTGAGAAGACATGCAGGTTGTAAAGGTGAGAAATGTCTCACTTGCGGGCAACAACGATATCGTTTCTGTCACGATACTGTCACATCCGTTTTTATTAACCAGGTGCTGAACAAACATACCGGTGTCAGCAGGATCACAAGTTGATGTATTTATGTTTATGTAGTCGCTTATTGCATAAGCCACTGTCGTCGTGACAATGCTGTCGCAACCAAATTGATTTGTCAAATGCTGAAGAAAAACACCTGTATCAGTAGGAGCACATGATGACGAAAGAAGGTAGGTGGAATCCTGTGCTGAAAAGACAACCGTGGTAAATACTGTGCTGTCACATCCAGAATAATTATTAAAATGCGTCTCAAACACACCCAGGCTTGCCGAATCACAGGATGTTTTTAAAATAAAAGAAGTATCCGGAATACCCGCAGTGATAGTGGTGACGACAAGGCTGTCGCATCCAGCCAGATTTGAGTACAGAGATATGTGTACTGAGATTTCGCTTGAATCACAGGATACACCGAAGAGATAGGTTGTGTCCGATGGTGCCATCCCAACTGTCGTGAAGATCAGGCTATCGCATCCTGTATGATCAGGTAATATCAATTGAAAAATGCCTAATGACGCACTGTCACATGAAGTTTGGAAGAGGAGCGTCGTATCGGCAGGTGGAATAAGATTTACAGTGGTAATCACCAGACTATCGCAACCCTGCATATTCGTCAACAGGTTTTGAAATACGCCTGCACTGGCTGAATTGCATGTAGTTGAAAAAATTGCTGTTGTATCTGATGCCAGAAATGTGACTGTAGTTTGGACTATCGTATCACATCCATTTGGATTGTTAAGATGGACAATAAAGGTTCCCGTCTCCGCAGGATCACAAGAGGATGATTGTTCGAAGATGTGTACAGAAGGGATAACAGTAAGATTAGTAATAATCACACTATCACAACCAAAATCTGATTGAAATACATTAGTGTATGTGTTTTCGAGATAGGCCCAGTAATTACCCAGCCAGATACTGTCACCATCACATATGGCTATATCATATTCCAGATGGGATTCGGGATAAACTGTTGCAATGAAAACAGAATCAGAAATATTGACACAAGCTTCCTCGTTTATTTCAATATTGGTAATTGTATAGGTTGTGGATTGAGAAGGATGATCTGTGAAAGTAGTATTATTCAGGATTCCTGAAAATATAAATTGACCTCCCGGATCGGCCATTAGAATAAAATCCACCGGGACAGATGTATTTACCAAAATCGTAAACTGGATTGGCTGACCGTTGCAAATATGCTCATCGCCACTAAGAGATATTTCTACCAATGGTAAAACTTCAATATCGATTGCATCGTGATTAGGACAATTCACACCATTGCTAACAGTGACACTGTACTCCCCGGCCTGACTTACACTGATGCTCTGTCCGTGTAGTCCATTAGACCAATTAAACACAGCGCCTGGATTGCCTGCATTTAATGTGACTGTTGATCCATCACAAATTGTCAGGTCGGGGCCCAAATCAACGTCAACTATGGGCAATTCCACAACATTGATATACGCAATAGCTACATTACTTTCAGTCCCGCTGAAACTTAGAAACTGAACTTCAACGGTACGCAATCCACCTGTCAAAGGGCTTGCATTGTCGAAATATGAAATACTGTGCAGAGCATTCATAAAATCAACTCCTGAAGCCGTTCCTGTATTGGTTAGCGTGATCTGATCAGTTCCTGAGCCCGAAATCTGAATATTAGCAATAAATCCTGGCAGAATAAGGATTTCGAAAGGAGCATCAGGGACGAAGCCTGCTACTTCAATGGTCATCCGGGTGATAGGTGCATCATAAAATAACCGGATGTCATCATCGGCAATGGCAACTCCCGAAGTAAAACAATTATATTCTGTTGAATTAAAATCTTCTCCGGAAGCCCCTGAACTGTCATTGCAATCCAGGTCTACGTGATTCTCACAGTTGGTAGGATCTTCCTGTTCCAGAAAAGAACTGATCTTATCAATATCCGTTCCCACTAAATCGCAAACAGGTGTTACGGTCCCATCAATCAGGCTGATCAAAATAATATTTTGTTCGAGGTCATCGACACCGATGAGTACATTACATAAGCTGGTTGCTGAAATCCCAGCTAACCAATAATTATTTGGTTTTAAAATAGTCACTAGTGTACTGGCCGAGGGATTTAAGGTGTCGATCAGAATAATTCCTGTCTTGTCGGGATTGTGAAAACGGACAGGTGCATAGATATTTCCAAGATAGGATGTCATGTCCCCTAAGAGTTCAAATCCGAGGGACCCAAGATATGTGACAGTCCCTAATCCAGGACGACAAACAAAGAGGTCAGAAGGTGCTGTGCCTGTACCAAAATAAAGTCTGTCAACTCCGACGCAGGCAAGGCCTACTATACCGTTCGGGAAGGTATCCAGTCCTATAAAAAGAGAATGAAAATTTCCGTTCAGCGGGTCTGCTTCAAAATACTTATTGAGATAATTGGCCACAATCTGTCCATTCGGACAAAATGCAATTCCATCCGGGTATGGCATCGTTTGTGAAATCAGCTGGTATGAGCATGAGCAATAAGGGTTTTCAATTTCGATACTATAATATTCTCCGGTCAAATCATCAATTGTATAATAATTTTGTGTGAAACCGGAACGGGTACACAAAAACAGGATCCCTAAAAAGGAAGATTTTAAAAAGGAAAACCTCATGAGCTTGTTGCTTTATCACATTTCGCTCTGTGATTTTAAATCTATGACCACAACCAAAAATTGCTCTTTAATTTAAAAGGGTAATATCACCCAATTTAATGATTTGTGGCGTGAGGAATGTTGATTTCCTCAAATAAAACTAAAATCCTATTTTGGGAGCCCAGTTCCCCTAAGGAACAACCATACCACATTAAATTTATCCTATATGAGTGTCGACACGAAAAACCTGAGGAATGTTGTTTTGCTCGGCCATAGCGGCTCCGGCAAAACACTGTTTGTAGAAACCATGTTGTTTGAATCCGGAGCCATCAACCGAAGAGGAACCATTGAAGGCCAAAACACAGCCTCCGACTATACGCGGATTGAACAGGAAAGAGGAAACTCATTATTCAGCTCGTTGATGCACGTCAACTGGCGTGACAATAAAATCAACATCATTGATACACCCGGCTACGATGATTTCGTAGGTGAGGTGATTTCTTCATTAAAAGTTGCGGACACCGCAGTCATGCTGGTCAATGCAACCAGTGGTGTTGAAGTAGGCACCGAATTATTATGGGAGTATGTTGAAAATTATAAGACACCCGGATTGTTTGTTATCAATCAGCTTGATCACGAGAAAGCAAATTTTGACACCAGCTTAGAACAACTAAAGCACACATTTGGGCCAAAGGTCATGGCAGTTCAATATCCGTTAAATCCGGGTACAGGTTTCAATACCATTGTAGATGCACTTCGCATGATCATGTATGTTTTTCCGAAAGATGGCGGTAAACCTTCAAAAAAACAAATACCAGAAGAAGAAATCAGCCGCGCAACTGCAATGCATCAGGCACTGGTAGAATCCGCCGCAGAAAATGATGAAAGCCTCATGGAAAAGTTTTTTGATGAAGGCAGTCTCAATGAACATGAACTTGCAAAAGGTCTCACATTTGCTTTGGCAAATCAGCAGATATTTCCGGTTTTCTGTGCGTCAGGCAAACACAATATGGGAAGCGGCCGTATCATGGGCTTCCTGAATGATATCGCACCATCACCGCTTGACAGACCAAAGGCATTAAGTACAAAAGGAGAACCCATCAATACGGATTCCACTGGTCCAACACGGATTTTTATTTACAAAACTATTTCAGAACCACAAGTTGGAAATGTTTCATATTTCAAAGTCATTTCAGGAACAGTAAAAGCCGGAGATGATTTAATTAACCTCGCTAACAGCAATCATGAGCGCATCAATCAGCTCTATGTTTCAAACGGGAAAACCCGGGAGGCTGTCAATGATTTAAAAGCAGGTGACCTCGGCGTGACTGTCAAGCTGAAAGAAAGTCATACGAACAATACACTGGTAACCAAAGGCGTCGATTCAGGAGTTGAACCTATTGTTTTTCCCGAACCAAGAATCAGAGTTGCAGTGACGCCTCCAAATAAAGCCGATGTAGATAAACTTGCGAAAGCACTTCACACGATACATGAAGAAGATCCTACGCTTGTCATCGAGCAGTCTTCAGAATTAAAACAAACATTACTCCACGGGCAGGGCCAGCTTCATCTCGATCTGATAAAGGCTCGTATCGAAAAATTGCATGGCGTCACGATGGCTTTTGATAATCCTAAAATCCCTTATCGCGAAACGATCACCAAAGTGGCCAATGAAAGCTACCGTCACAAGAAACAAACGGGCGGTGCAGGACAGTTTGCAGAAGTTCACATCAGGCTTGAGCCCTATCATGAAGGTATGAAGGATCCTGAAGCACTGACAGTACGAAATCGCGAATATGAAAAGCTTCCCT
>JBDUDG010000026.1:0-19137 GCA_040003045.1 Saprospiraceae bacterium
AAAATGCAGCGATCTTTTTCAATATTCATATGACCGAATGTACGCTTGCATTAGCGGTCCGATCGTTGCTGAAACAATATGCAGCGTACAAATCCACAAACGTCCTGACGTATACACAGCTCTTACCGAAATACCCGTACCGTCGGATCATATCCACAATGCAATTTGTCATGGATGTGATGGATGTCAATGCATTTGAACCGGATGGGTATGGCATTCGTTCGATTCAGAAGTTACGGCTGGTGCATGCACTGATCCGGAATCGAATTGATGTCAATACCTTAAAGAAAGTCCCGGGTGTGGAGTGGAATCAGGAATGGGGAGAACCAATCAATCAGCAGGACATGATTTTTGCTATCCACACATTTAGCATCGAGGTGTTGCATGGATTGATTGCCTCAAGAGAAAAAATAAGTATTGAGGAAATTCAAAATTACTACAAAGCCTGGCATCTGATCGGTCGTGCATTAGGGGTACATGACAATATCAATCCTTCAGATTATTTCATTGGCGTTCAGGTGCAAAACAGGATTTATAAAAAAGAATTTATTAAGGATAATCCGAATGGTCCCATTCTCGCTGAACCATTGGTAAAATTTATGCTCGAAGTGCTGCCAATGTCAAAAAGGAAAGGCGTGTACGGTCTTATCAAACTATTTAATGATGAAAAGGATTATGGTCCGATCTTCAAGGATATTTTACATTTGAATCTTGAAGAATCCAGTAAGTTCTACACAACCTTATATAATGCGCAGGACGATTTCAGACACTTTCTGATTAAAGTCAAGTACTTCTTTCTTCCTCGGGCAAAACGGTCGGATTATTTCAGTGATGTTGCAAAAAGTCAGCATAGATTTTTAACAGCTATTATTGGTGCTGCCAAAACATGGAGTGACAGTCATTTCCGTATTGCAGATGCTTTCGGAGCCAAGGTATCAGAAGAGCATGATGAAAAATCGAAGGATACGTCATCCTTGTGGCAACGTCTGGTGAAAGCAATATTTCCAAATCTTTAGTAACTCGCACTGACCATTTACAATTAGCTCAGATATTTGCCAATCAAAGGTTCGAACCACAATCGTATAATCGCCAATTGGGTTATGCCGAAATCCATTACGATGAATGCCCGATATCCTCCGCTTTTTGCTGAAGGCTCTCTAAATTTATGACAAAATTGTTTTACTATGAATTTTGAAACTCCAATACCCTTAAAAGAAATCGCATCCTGGATCGGCGCTTCAATCTTAGGTGACCAGGAACTATTGGCAAATGGCATAAATGAAATTCATAAAGTTCGGATAGGCGATATCACCTTCGTGGATCATCCGAAATATTTTAATGTCTCCCTTCAGTCTCTTGCATCAATTATCATTGTTCCCTCAGAAATGCAATGCCCGCCGGGAAAAGCACTTTTGATCGTAGAAAAACCATTTCTGGCCTATGAAGAAATTGTCAACAGGTTTAGGCCTATTGTTGCATTAAACACAGAACTGCGAGAAGAATATCATGTCGATCCTTCCTCTACTATTGAACCCGGAGCCATCATAGGCCAGTTTGTGACGATCGGTAAAAATTGTCATATTCAATCAGGTGCTGTTATTCGTCCTTATTCCTTTTTGGGTGATCGCATCGTCATTCAGTCAGGGGCCATCATCGGTGCTCAGGCATTTTATTTTAAAAAATGGCCAGATCAATATCAGCCATGGACCGGATGTGGCAGGGTGATCATTGAAGATGACGTGTGGATTGGTGCAGGCACTACGATAGCACAAGGTGTAAGTGGTGATACGATCATCGGTGCAGGAACAAAAATTGATTGCCAGGTGATGATTGGGCATGGAGTAGTGATAGGAAAAAATTGTCTCCTCGCTGCACAAGTCGGTATTGCCGGAAAAACTATTCTGGGTGACTGGTGCGTCGTGTATGGACAGGCAGGCATCACGCAAAATCTACACCTCGGTGATAAGACCACTGTCTATGCACAGAGCGGTGTCATGCGCGATCTGGAAGGAGGGAACTCTTATTTCGGTTCCCCTGCGGAAGACGCTAAATCAAAATTCAAAGAGCTGACTGCTTTGAAGAATATTGCAAAAGATTATCTGGATAGAGAGTAAGAATTAGCGAATCATTTCATTGAATAATGATTGAATAAGCAATCTGGCGTTATTAATTCGCGTGCTTAAATCATATGATCCTTTTAAAAGCATATTATTGAGTAGAATTAAATATGTTCCTTTTGTATAATATTTTTGGAAATATGGGATTTGTTTTCAGGTTAATTCATTCAGGTAAATCTCAAAGGTACTTTCGTGATCGAAAATGTATAATTGTAATTTGGTTTAGTTACTTATTGGAATAGCGTAAATATATTTTTAGATTTCAAAAATCATTGAAAAATCTATTTAACTTATTTTTAACCTATCTTAGTTAGGTTGATTAATTTCATATTAATACCTTGTGAATGTCAGGCCCCTTACTAAGCACACACATTATGGCCGACGAGATACACCACAACCAATTTCAGTGCCTTCAAAGAAGCCGCGGACTGAATCTTCCCATCACTACACATGAGATGTTTTCTGCCTGACAAAGTATGAGGTCAGTGCAGATTCATTAAGAAGCCTCCTTAGGTTACTCATCAATAAAGTCAAATTATTAATAAGAGCACCCAGCCTCTTGCCTAGAGAGCTTTGTGAGGCCGGATGCTTTAAAAAAACAAAGTCATGAAAGATATTAATTTAATCCTGGATCGGAAGATTTTATATGCTCTTAAGTCATATTTTATTTTCCAAATATTTTATTTTTTTGCTTCACCGCTAGTGCACAAATCACCTTTTCAAATTTTGATTTTGAAAATGGAGATGAATGCGATCCCAGAGATTGTAAAGACACTGACATAAGTTGTATCAAGGGGTGGTGGAATCACACAAGTTCAAGTGATTTTGACGAAGTTGCATGGATTTATTATGCTGATTATTTTCTTTGCGATGAGTACGATTTGTCTTTAAGATCATGCGGAGAAGATCGAGGAATAAGAATTCACACGGGTACAGGTAGTAATACAGACATTACCCCGACTACTGACAATCCCTTTCAGAACCTCAATCCAATGGGCAGTTATGAAATCACTTTCCAATTAAATGTAATCCATAATGATTGTGCTGATGTCATAGTGGAAGCTTTTGTGGATGATAATGAAACATTTCATTCTCCTAGTACCGATGTGTTTATTGGACAATTCGAGGCGGTATTGAGTGAAAATGAATGCTACGGTATAAAAATTTCAATTACTGATCCTGAAAAGGTATTGGCCCTTACAAGTCATCCATATTTGTTTTTCGTAATAAACGGAACATGTTCTTCTCCTCCTCCTTCAGTTGTTGACATAGATGCAGTCATGGATAACTTTCAAGGTTGTAATTTGTTAAACATCAGTTTTACTCATTCTCAATGTGGTGATCTATGTATGAATCTCCAAACGAACTGTGAAACTGAATGTAATGGAGATAGGTTTGATGATCCAAATCTAGATGATTGCTATATGCAAATAGAATGGTACCCAAATGATGAATATAATAGCAATGAGCTGATTGATGAATGCTATTTTGCAGGAATAGAATCTCGCGAATGCTGTTTTACACCTCCTGATTTTGGGACTTATTATGCACAAGTGCTTGTTCAATATCAATTAAATGGCGAAACAGTTGGTGGGGTTTATAACGTTTCATCCGATTTTGAAGTATGCAGTGACATAACAGTTAGCTCAAGTGCCACTTGGAATTCAGGAAATACATCAGCGACTGCACGATTTAATAAAATTACCGTAAACTCCGGAATAACCCTTACAATAGCAAGTGATTTGACTTTGCATTTTTGTGAAGGTGGTAATCTTATTATTAAACCTAATGCAAAAGTGATATTAGATGGAATTCTTACATCTGATTGCAATCAGGGCTGGGATGGAGTAGTAGTCCAGGGTGATGGAACAAACCATCAATTCCTTCACACAGGTAGTGTTGCACAGGGTCAATTATTTTGTCGTACAAATTCAGTCATTGAAAATGCATCTACAGCTGTTAGACTATTTGGTCCAGCCTATGAAGATGCTGGAGGTCAAATTTATGCTACGGGAGCAAAATTTCTAAATAACCATCGCGGTATTCAATTTGCTCCTTTCAATAATTGGTTTCCAACACCTGATCAGCAAAGACCTTATCGCTCAGCTATACGAGATTGTATATTCGATATTGATGATGGTTATCTTTTCACTTCTCCTTTTACCCAACACATTAGTATGTATAGTGTATTCGGAGTGAATATTTTAGGTTCTTATTTTGGAAATCATAAATATATTGATGGTGCTACAAAAGGAAGGGAATATGGGATTGGCATATTAGCGATTGATGCTGGATTTAATGTCGGACCTACAGCTATTGATATGGGTGATGAGCCTTGTTTGCCTCCTTGCAACATATTGCACAAATCAACTTTTTATGGTCTTGGGATAGGAATAGCAGCAGGCAGACTTACTTTTAACCGACCATTTCAAGTATTTGAATCTAATTTTGCAAACTGCTATTTCGGGATAAGCAATTATAGCGTATCAGGTTGTAATATTTTCTATAATGATTTTGACATGGGTGCGGTTCAGAATTTAGATGCCTCCGATGAAGATCAGGTTGGGATTTCATTATCAGATTATATGATAGGGTTAAAGGTAGAAAATAATACATTTCACCTTAGTGATGAGATCACAGAACATTCCCTTGGTATCGTAGTGAATCAACTTGGCGATTTCAGCAATGTGATCCGAAATAATTCATTTACAGAAATTACTTTAGGTGACGAAGCTTTTGGCAGGAATGCAAATCTTCCTGAAGATCCTAAAATTAGAGGGCTACATTATTTGTGCAATGGTAATATTGATGTCTCATTGAACGATTTTTATATTCCGGAAGCTACACTGTATGGTGCCAACTATGTAAGAAAGATTCAAGGCCAGTATATGGAAAGCAGTATTATAGCTTCAGGAAATAACTTCTCTTCAACTGGAGATGTTGATGATGGTGATTTTGGTAATCATGGAAATACGACAATTAAATATTATTATAAATCAGGTGTTTCAAATGAGATGCCAATAGATTTTTATGGCTTAGATTTATTTTTTACTGATCCAAATTCTTGCGAAAATTCTCCATGCTTAGAGCCTTGCCTACCTATAGCAAAACTTGACGATGCAAAGGATATCTTTTACGACGATTTAGATAATTACCTTTCTTATGTTGGAGAAGATGATTTCCTAACATCAGCATATTATAGAGAGCAGGCTGATTCGGTTTTAAGTTCTATTGTACAATTCCTAAGTTTGGATACCTCAAGCTTTGATCGAGACACATTACGGGAATGGTATTTGAGATCGGGATCAATTGCAGGCGAGCTTTTATTAGCTGGTGATTTTTTTGGCTCTGCTGATCCAACGAATGGAAATAAAACTCTTGATTCGATTCCTGTTCATTTTGATTTGACTTCAGATCAACTTATTGACCTGAGAAGGATCAAATATGTTTACAGCATATTGTCATCTAAATCAGTATTCAGTATGTCAGCAGGTGACATTGATTCATTGCGTTTATTTAGTAATTGGATTGGAGCTTCTTCAATTCTGTCAAGGAGTACTCTTTCCCTTATCGATACGATTTATACTCCTAGATATTACGTGCCTGATGATATAAATCCTCGATCGTCAAAAAGTAGTATTCATAAAACTGTAGCACAGAAGACAATTAAAGTCTATCCAAATCCAGTGAAAGATGAATTATTTGTCGATCTTGGAGAAAGCAAAGGTACAGTCATGAAAATTGAGTTCTATGATATTGATGGAAGGACTTTGGGTAAAGGATCGCTAACAAACGGATTGAATCGATTTGATCTGGATGAATTTACTCCTGATTTACATGGAATTCTACTGTACAAAATTGTATTTGATGGACAGATCGTAGATCAAAATAAACTAATTATTTCCTGGTAATGAGTTTCCCCGCTTTATTAAAACAATTAACATTTATTTCCATTTGGCAAATAGTGACAATTAATGTCGCTATTTGCCAAAATGGATTTAATAAATTAATTGAATTAAATAATTTTAGTAATAATTTTGATGATTTATTATTAGTTAATGGCGATTTAATAATACGCGGCAATTCCTTCATAGATTCCACCCAGGTTTGGGGGGTTGAAATTTGTAAATTAGATACAAATGGTGTCTTAAATTGGAATAAAGTGATTACAGACTCTGAAAATAAAACAAACTTTATTGCAAATACTCCTACTCGATTTATTCAATTAAGTGACGGTAAAATTATTATTCCATGTTGTAATTTTAATACTTTGCAATTATCTTTATTTAGTTTTGATTCTCTTGGCACGGAAATAAAAAATAATATTTACCCAACATTTGGTCTAGTAGTTTATCCGTGTGATATTCGCTTTATGACGGATTCTTATTATATTTTTGGAAGGGTTGTTAGGGAGAGTTATATAGGAGATTTGTTTATTCTTAAAATTGATAGTTTAGGTGTAGAGAAGTGGATTAAATTCTTCGGGGACTCATTAACAAACGAAGTATTTGGAGATGTAATCCAAAATAAGGATGGCTCCTTTTCCATTTCTTCCTCCATGTATTCAACTAATTATCTGGAAGAACCTTTTGGCCAGGGATGGGTAAAGCCATGGATTTTTACCATTGATACGTCAGGTACTATTGTAAAACAATGGATCGGGAATAAAAATGATGCGAGAACTTTTGGTGGAGGACCCACATATCGAACAAAAAATGGCGACTGGATCATCGTGTCAACCGAATACAAGGATGTTTTGTCAGCCGGGGTCACAGATCTGAATGCTGCACCTACCGTATCAAGACTGGACACCAATTTTCATCTTTTATGGAAGACCTATCTGAGTGATTACATTGGTATGTTCGATCATATAGCCGATATGGAATACGACACCATACGAAATGAAATAGTGGTAGCAGGTCAGCGGGTCGTATATTTCAACCCGTGGTCAGGAGCATATGAAGCCTGGATAGCGAAATTATCTGCAGATGGCCAGATACTCTGGTCCGTATCCGATACCTCCTCTGAAATCATGTGGCCCTACGCCGATCCTTACATCGGTGGTCTCGAGATAGCCCCCTCTGGATCAATCTATGCAGCTGGCTACCTGGATGACCTTCATAGTCCACGCAGAAATTACGGCTACCTGATCAAAGTCACACCGGATGGCTGTATGTCCACATTATGCAATACCACATCAATCAATGATCAAATTCAGAAAAAATCTCATAAAGTCCTTGTTTATCCAAATCCAACCAATCAGAAACTTTTTGTCGATCTTGGTAGAGTTTCAGGCATAAAAATGACCATGTTATTCTATACAATTGATGGCAAAGATTTAGGAAGTACTAACCTGGATAATGGATTAAATGACCTTGATTTGGACAAAATTCTTTCCGGTTATAGGGGGGTACTCTTATTCAAAATTGTCATTGATGGAGAAATAGTTGATCAAAACAAAATAATCATCACCTGGTAATGAGAATCACCTCTTTATTATTACAGATAAGTTTTCTTTCCATTTGGCAAACGGCAGTTATTAGTACTGCCATTTGTCAAAATGGATTTAATAAAATAGAAAGTTATTCAGGCTCGAAAAGTGTAAATTTCGATGACGTATTATACATTAATAATGAAATAAACGTGCGAGGAGATATATATGTGGATTCCTTGAATACTTGGGGTTTATTAATATCAAGAATGGATACCAATGGTCTTGTTAATTGGTATCGTGTATTCACGAATGATAGCAATTATATTATTACTAATACACCTTCCAGGTTTATACGAACTAAAACTAAAGGTTTTGCAATTCCAAATTATTTATGGGGCACCGGCAAAATAATATTCTATCTGATAGATTCAACTGGACGTCAACTCACTAATCAAATTTTACCAAAATTCGGTTTAGCTGTTTTCCCTTTCGATATTATTCAGGTTCAAAAGAATTTTTTAATATTCGGACAAGTTCAGAAAGAGGATTTCAATGAAGATTTATTTGTAATTGCTGTTGATAGTGTCGGACATGAGAAATGGATTAAATTTTATGGCGATAGTTTAAATGATGAAATATTTGGAGATGTCATCGATCAAAATGATGGCAATTTTACAATTTCTGCATCAATATTTAATGCTAAATTTTTTGATGAACCTTTTGGGCAAGGTTGGGTAAGACCCTGGTTTTTAACAATTGATACTTCTGGCAATATAGTGAAGGAATGGAAAGGAAACAAAAACGACTCACGCACCTTTGGGGGTGGGCAAGTATACCGAACTAAGAAAGGTGATTGGATCATCGTTTCTACTGAATACAAAGATGTATTATCAGCTGGGGTTACTGACCTAAATGACGCACCTACTGTATCGAGGTTGGACAGTAATTTCAATTTGATTTGGAAAACTTATCTAAGTGATTACACTGGTATGTTTGATTTAATTGCAGATATGGAATATGACACATCACGCGATGAGATTGTTGTAGCAGGCCAGAGAGCTGTGTATTTCAACCCGTGGTCAGGCGCATATGAAGCCTGGATAGCGAAATTATCAGCAGATGGCCAGATCCTCTGGTCCGTATCCGATACCTCCTCAGAAATCATGTGGCCCTACGCCGATCCTTACATCGGTGGTCTCGAGATAGCCCCCTCTGGATCAATCTATGCAGCTGGCTACCTGGATGACCTTCATAGTCCACGCAGAAATTACGGCTACCTGATCAAAGTCACACCGGATGGCTGTATGTCCACATTATGCAATACCACATCAATCAATGATCAAATTCAGAAAAAATCTCATAAAGTCCTTGTTTATCCAAATCCTGTAATAGATGAAATCCATATTTCAGTTAACGACCTATCCGGACCGACAGACTTTTTAGCCTATGATCTCTATGGTCAAATTGTATCCAAAGTAAAGCTTAGACAAGGGGACAATACTATTTCTCTCGATCTACCATCTGGAATTTATTTTTATTCCGTCAGTAAAAATCAGGAAATAATTTCTTCCGTGAAATTTGTAGTTAGATAAATTAAATCTTTAAAGAATTAGAAACTAAGTACAAATTAAGATCCCGCTTTCGGCATGCAAGGCGGGATTTTTATTTCCATTTTATATTACATCCTGCACTGGGATATTGTTTCTCTGCAACAGGCTGTCCGTTAAGAATCGCATCAAGCGCATCCCTTAAATCTCTTCCGGTCAGCGGGTTTGTATTTTTAGGTCTCGAGTCATCAAGTCTTCCACGGTAGGAGAGCTTCCTATTTTTATCAAAGACATAAAAATCCGGCGTGCAGGCAGCATCAAAAGCTCTCGCTACATTCTGACTTTCATCATAGAGATATGGAAACGGATATTTTAACTGAATGGCTACCTCTTTCATTTTTTCAGGACCATCTTCCGGATATTTCGCAACATCATTTGAGCTGATCGCCACAAAATGTACTCCCTGCGAAATATAATCATTAGCCACCCGCACAATTTCATCATTGACATGCAATACATAAGGACAGTGATTGCAAATAAACATGATGACGGTTGCTTTATCAGAAGCCACATCCTTTAAAGTAACCACCTTACCGGACACCGTATCTGGCAATGAAAAAGGAGGAGCTTCACTTCCGAGGGGCAACATATTTGATTCAGTATAAGCCATAAAAAATTTTGGATTTTAGATTTTGGATTTTGGATTCTTTTCCACGTCTTTATTTCATGATTGGAGCGACAGTTTTTTTTTATTTCACTTACGCTCTTACGCTCTTGCACTATTCGCACTCATGACTTATACCTAATACATAATTCTTTACAATATCAATTTTCACGGCCGTTTCGCTGCCCAGAAAACCTTTGATCATTTCATTTTTCATCTCTTGTTTTGCAAGAGCTGTGAGCTGAGTGGAAACGGGCATATACGACCAATGCCACCTTTCCTCCAGATATCCAGCCGGTCGACCTGCAGTATACGGCTGACAGAAACCAAAATCGGCAGCGTGCTTTTTTAGCCAGTTATACATTTTCAAACCTTCTCCTGCATCAAACCAGCCATTTTCAAAACTGTTGAGATCCATATCTGTGCCCCAGTGATGACGACTTGAGCCTGGCATGGAACTGTACCGAAGTATTTTGAGGGCACGCTCTTTCGGATCAGGAGTGGTCTCGGCTAAATTTTCATTTCCTTCGATGAGTTTCGCACCTGTCCACTTCGCTTCCCATATTCCTTTTTGATAGTCGAAGTTTCGTGTAGCAGATTTGATCTGAAGTTTTATCCCGGAGGAAAGCGCATGTTCATACATCCTTCGAAAAGCTTCGTAGGCATCTCTCCTCAGATACAACCCTTCGCGGTCCGCATATTTAATGTCAACAACTTCAAAATCAGGATGCGTTGCAGGATCAAAATGCCCCATGATATAATCCACTGTAAATTTTTCTGATTTCACGGCGGGAATGGAATCAATATGAGCATCAGCATTCACCGAATTACTATTCACAGCAGGTTTTTGAGTCGCCTGTCCACACGACAGACATATCAAAAATGAAAAAACAAAGACTATCAAATTCACTTTGAATTATTTAAATATGATTTTTATAAATTCACTTTTTAGCCTTTCTATTCTTTTCGCGCAGAGACGCAGAGGCGCAGAGAAATTAAATTTTCTGCCTTTCCAACTTTCTGTCTTTTTTCGTTCAGAGAGGAAGAGGCGCAGAGTCATTAAAACTTCTGCTTTTCCACCTTTTTTTTTGTTCGTTATTCGTTATTCGTTGTTCGTTATTCGTTATTCGTTATTTTTTTCCTGCCCCATGCCTTACAAGTGTTTCACCCCTTCAGGTACTTCATAAAAAGTAGGATGTCGATACACCTTGTCTTCTGCCGGATCAAACAATTCTTCACTCTCTGCAGGATTAGAAGCGGTGATCTCAGAAGAAAGCACCACCCAGATGCTATTTCCTTCATTGCGCCGGCAATAAACATCACGCGCATTTTCAATCGCCATTTGCGGATCAGCAGCATGTAAGCTTCCCGCATGTTTGTGGCTCAAACCTGCTTTTGAGCGAATGAATACTTCATACAATGGCCATGATTTCATACTGCTTGTTTTTTATTCATGATTTGATTTTCTTTTTTTGCAGCATAAGCAGTCGCTGCCTCCCTCACCCATGCACCATCTTCCCATGCTTTGATCCTTGCTTCAAGTCGCTGTTTATTACAAGGACCATGTCCTTTGACCACCGCCCAGAATTCATCCCAATTAATTTCTCCAAAATCATAGTGACCTGTCTCCTCATTCCATCTCAAATCAGGGTCCGGAATAGTAATACCCAGATGATCAGCCTGTGGTGCGCACATGTCCACCATTTTCTGACGAAGCTCATCATTTGTGAATCGCTTAATGCCCCACTTCTGTGATTGTGCTGTATGTGTGGACTCTTCATCTTTCGGTCCAAACATCATCAGGCTGGGCCACCACCAGCGATTGAGCGCGTCCTGTGCCATTGCTTTTTGGGCAGGTGCGCCTTTGCAAAGTGTATCCATGATCTCAAAACCCTGTCGCTGATGAAAACTTTCTTCCTTGCATATCCGCACCATTGCTCTTGCATAAGGACCATACGAACAACGACACAAAGGTATCTGATTCAGAATCGCAGCGCCATCAACAAGCCATCCGATCGCCCCCATATCCGCCCAGGTCAATGTTGGATAATTGAATATGCTGCTGTATTTCGCTTTTCCCGAATGCAATTGCTCGATCATCTCATCACGATCTATGCCCAATGTTTCAGATGCACTATACAGATACAGACCATGTCCAGCCTCATCCTGCACCTTAGCTAGCAGGGCAACCTTTCGTCTGAGCGAAGGTGCACGTGTGATCCAGTTTCCTTCAGGCAGCATACCCACGATTTCTGAATGTGCGTGCTGACTGATTTGACGGATTAAGGTCTGACGATAGTTGTCAGGCATCCAGTCTCTTGGCTCAATGCGGATATCATTATCGATTTTCTCCTGAAACCCAGATTCTATTTCGATGATATTCATATGCTTATTCCTTTGATCATGGTTGTGGTGATTTGTTCTGTCAATTCATCTTCCGAAAGATTATGTTTTCTTCTGCCGGGCAAATGAAGCCATCGTAGCGATGAAAGGATGAGCTGGTAGATCACATATTCATCCAGGGTCCTGAATTCGCCGTACAAAATACCTTCTCTGATTATTCTAAGATAATTCATTTCATACATTCTCCTCAATTCCAGGAAATCTCTTAGGTAAGGATCCTGCAAGTGTTTCCATTCATCATTAAACACTGTCACAGAACTTTTATTATTCAACGCAATATGGATGTGCAATCTGATAAGTAGTTTTATTTTTTCTGCAGGTCCGGCTTCCATGCTGTCTATCACTTTCATTCCTTCCAGGAATTCCTCCGCACATCTGAAGCATATTACCTGCAGGAGGTCCTCCTTCGACTCCATATGATTGTATAAGCTCGCTGCTCCCAAACCTACTGCCTGCGCTATATCCCTCACCGAACATCCCGCAAATCCTTTTTCACCGAAAAGCCTTGCAGCTACGGTTTGGATTTCTTCTTTGCGATTTGAATTTACAGATGCCATTGGTTTAATTAATAAGATGCCAGATTCAGGATGACAAATGTTAGATTTTAGATTTTAGCTAATGAATTTAAGACTCAAGCGTTGTATTTGTTTTTATTTCCCTTCGAGATAATTTTTTTTGAGCGGAGTCCAAACGGAATGGTGACGGTCGATGAGTTGAATCACTAAATCTACGCCCAAACCTTACATCCTTCCGTGCAATTTGTGCAGATATCAATTTTATCTCGGCCTCCAAGCAATTGTTTTCTGAAATTTCTATATGCGGCTCCATGCCAAATTTCCTTGAATGAAAGTTTTTTCAGATCTCCCAGTTTGTGTACAGCATCTTTGTCAAAACAACATGGCACCACTACCCCATCCCATGTGATTACACAGGCATGCCAAAGCTTCCAGCATTGATTAAGCAATTTATTTTTAACCTTCCATTTTCCTGCTTCATCCTGATAGTACCTGCTGTATTGTTGCTGATCAGGAATAAGGTCACTTCCGTTTTGATAATTATATATCTGGGCAGTTTTTAATTTCAATTCGTCGACACCTATTTCCTTGGCCAGTCTACGCACTTCTTCAATCTGGTGCTCATTTGGTTTTACGACAAGCATCTGAAAAATAATATGGGGAGTATTCGAGCCCGCATCTTTTTTGGCCTGAACCAGGTTTTTTGCACCCTGCAATACGGTCTCCAGATTTCCTTCTTTTCTATATTGTTCGTACACTTCCTGTGTCGATCCATCAATAGAAATTAATATCCTGTCTAACCCGGACTCAACAGTACGTCTTGCATTCTCAGGATGTAGAAAATGACCATTGGTAGATGTGATTGTATAAATACCATGACGATGTGCATAATGGACCATGTCAAGGAATTTCGGATTGATATATGGCTCTCCCTGGAAATAAAAAATAAGCCACAGCAATTGCCTGTGCATATCATCAATGAGCTTACGGAAAAAATCCTCCTTCATATTTCCGGTATCTCTTGAAAAAGATCTCAATCCGCTCGGGCATTCCGGGCATCTGAGATTACATGCAGTCGTTGGCTCAATTGAAATCGTCATCGGCCTGCCCCATTGTATTGGCTTACCAAGCCAGTTGGTGAGCTGGAATGATGACCATACCGAAGCAGCATTTGCGATTTTTGAAAAAGTGACCTTTGACAAAAATCGCTGCGTGTCTTTAAGCCGCAACATTTTTTAAATTAAGCTGTCTTCAAATATTTTTCCTGTGCCACACGATAATGATGGATGACATGTCCGGCCATAATGTAGGGAAATGCTAATGCACGCACTGAGACATCATTTGCCGTCCCAAATCGCGAAGCCATTTCACCATTCAGATGTCGAACCATATATAAAGTTGATGACCTGATGGCTCTCCATTCATTTGCCAATTCTGCAGCTGTGGCGTTTTGATAATTGGACTCTTTTACATAGTCATCCTGCTCAAACCCGGGTAATGATTTCTGCTCATTACGACTTATAGCTAACATACGATAAGACATGATCCGTTCCGTATCCAATAGATGTCCAACCATTTCGGCCAATGACCACTTCTCAGGAGCATACCTGTATTTAAGCTGCTCGTCAGTAAGATCCTCTAGCCAGTCACCAAACCAATCCCGCTGTGTATGCAATAAGGTTGAGATATCTACCTCAGGCACCAGATTAATATACCGAAAATAATATTCTGCGCAGTCTCCTGCTGAAGGACGTGGATAAATCTGTGTGGTAGTAGTACTCATGAGTTCAAAGATAGCAAGCAAAATGCATAGGGCAAAGTGCCGTGGTTGAAGAATGCTCTAACAAACAGGCAGTCTCTCGCGGAATATTGGAGCAAACTTCAACATCGAAAGATTAGTTTTTTAGTTTGATGGAATTGGAAAGAATTAACTTTGCTCCCCACATGAAATATCTGATAGCAGGATTGGGAAACATTGGAGATGAATATGCAAATACACGTCATAACGTCGGATTCCAGGCAGTCGATCACCTTGCTGCATCCCTAAATGGAACATGGAAATCAGCCTCTTTCGGCAGCATTGCAGAGGTAAAATTCAAGGGTCGCACACTCATCCTTTTGAAGCCAAACACTTACATGAATCTCAGCGGAAAATCAGTTTCTTACTGGCTTCAAAAAGAAAAAATTCCTGTAGAGAATCTCCTCGTCATCCTTGATGAATTACAACTTGATCCCGGGACCATTCGCATGAGAGGCAAAGGAACAGATGGCGGTCACAATGGATTAAAAGATATCCAGGAACAACTCGGCACCTCCGATTATCCAAGATTGAGAATTGGGATCGGACGAAATTTTCCATTGGGCGGTCAGATCAATTATGTTTTGGGACAGTGGTCATCAGAAGAAAAAAAAGTTATCGCAAAAGTGCTTGAAGCAAGTACTGAAGCCATCAAACTGTTTGTAAGCATCGGACTAAATCGAGCGATGGAACAGGTCAATGCCACAACGGCGCAGATCAATTCAAAAAAGGGTGACTAATCTATTACGTTTCCCACAGATTCCAGAGGGACTGTTTTCTTTACCAGGTGCATGAGCCTGTCCAGAATATCTGTTTGAAAGTTTGCTACATGCTGCCCAAGAGGATGAATATTATGGATGTCCTGCAATGCCGTGTTTAAATTTAAACTCTCTTGTCGCACATAAACACATTGTCCAAAATTTGCTAATCTGTCCGCAAGATAGATTTGTTCGTATTGACCGGGTGTAGGACAAATGATCGCTTTATGTCCTGTTTTTGCAATGTCCATCAGGGTGGTATAACCACCGCGAGAAATCACTACTTCTGTTTGATTGAGAAGCTCGGATAATTCTGTCCTCGAGAGATAAGGAAAAATCGAGAGATTTTTTTCCTCACGTATCTGTTCTTCAGTATTGGGCCTTCCACATACCACTGCATATTTTCCGGGCAATAAAGACAATTGTTTAATCACAAGCTGTTCAAAATTTGTGCGTTGTGGTTCAGGTCCTGAAATGACAGCGACTGCATTGTATTTTCCTTTCACAGAAAGAGATGATAATTCTGAAATTACACCTATATAATATTTCGGAATGGGATCCATATTCAGCCCGGAAAGTTCACCGGTAATATTGTCTGGAGGGAGCTGATCAGGTATCCATATTTCAGAATAATTTTTACACCATGCTCTGATCTGTCTTCGAATGTAAACATCCAGTAATTTCTGCCCTGTAAAAACCTGGAGCTGATGTGTGATCAATGCAGAAGGAACGGATGAATGATGGCACCCATACCGATTGTCAGAGATAATGCAGTCTATACTATGACGCTCTATAATAACTTTCGTAAGCTCATGCTCTGTTTTCATAGCTTTAAGCATGCTTCGTCCATGTTTCAGCATATTGAAAGGCATGTAACGGCTGCCATAGAATATTTCATATCCCGGCAATTGCAATACCATCTGATCAGGCAGCTCACGACGCAACATAGAAAGTGATTCTCCATCCGAGGCACATAGCACTTCGTGCCCGGCTGCCAGGAATTTTTTGATGAGAGGGAGGGAGCGGCTCGCATGGCCAAGGCCCCAGTTAAGTACAGGAAAAAATATCTTCACTTCTACACTATTCGATAAGTCTAAAGTAAATGATTTTTCATCACCTGCTATTGCTTTGAGAAAGTAAAATAAATGCTAAATAATGATGACCCGGATTTAATGGGCTATGAAGCGGCTGAACTTACGTGGCAAATTTCGGAATCCATGTCATCGCGATAAGCTTTGCTTTATTTTTTGCTTCTTCCGCATTTATTCCCTGAAAATGTTCATCCACTGTTTGTGTAAACAATTGGATCCAGCGATCGAAGTGTGTTGATTGTAATTTCACTTTTTCATTGAGCTTTTTATGCACTTCAAAAGGATTTCCCTTGTAAGTATCCCTGCCTAATAATAAAAATTCCCAGAAGGCATACATTCTCGGCAGATGATGTGACCAATCCACATTCGCAATGTCATTGAAAATATATCCTATGACATCATCCTGCCGAACATGTTGATAAAATGAATCTATCAGGGTTTTGATGTCTTGTTCGTTTGTGATGTCTGACATTATCAGATGTGTGATGTGAGATGTGAGATGTGAGATGTGAATTTTGCTAACCCTCATCCCTATTCGTGAAGCGTCAATCGTCAATCGTGAGACTATTAGCCCAAAAGGTATCTTGCAAAACTCTTAATTGCCACGGCTTTTAAGCCGTGGTTAAGAATAAAAACACAATTCGGCTTTTGCCATTTGAAAAGAAATCAATTGCATTTAATAAATCAATATTTATTTCAATTCGTTATTCGTTCCCGCCCAAATGCGGGATCTTCGCTGTGCTCGATATTCACCACAGATTACACAGATTACGCAGATGTGAATTTCCAGTCGTTATTCGTTATTTAATAGAGCCTGATTTCGTCGTTGTTCTTATCGAAGAACTTGTATTCATGAAGGCTGAAATCTGAATTGGAAGAGATGGGGATCCAGCGTTGATTTTTCCACCACCACTTATGCTGGAAATTTGGGAAACCATGTTTTAGAAATGCATTGATGTATGGATGCACTTCAATGCGGACATGCGTTTTTGCCCGGCTTTGCTGTATATATTCGAGGTCACGCACCAGATCATCTGTGATCAATATGGATGGATTTACCTTTCCGGTTCCACCGCAGGTATAGCATACTTCGGTTGTATCAATTTTTACTTCTGGTCTTACACGCTGACGCGTGATCTGCATTAGACCAAATTTGCTGAGTGGAAGGATCGTGTGCTGCGCAGTATCACGCTTCATCATTTCCTTCATATGCTTGATCAGCTCTGCTTTATTTTCAGGACTGCGCATATCAATGTAGTCAATGACGATGAGTCCACCGATATCGCGTAGACGAAGCTGACGTGCGATTTCTTCAGCGGCTTCGAGATTGACTGCGACTGCGCTACTCTCCTGGTCCTTTCGTTGCATTTTTGGGCCCGAATTGACATCGATGACATGCATTGCTTCTGTCGACTCGATCACGAGATATGCTCCGCTTGGTAACGTTGCCGTTTTCCCAAACGAAGATTTTATTTGCCTGTTGACACCATAGGTATCAAATACAGGCTTCTTGCCTTTGTAAAGTGAGATAATGTCTTTTTTTGCAGGAGCGATATTGTCAAGGTAATCATGAATGTTATCAAAGATTTCCTTGTCGTTTACTATAATATTAGTGAAGTCATCATTGAGCATGTCTCTCAGGATAGAACTCGTTTTATCAAGTTCGCTGAGAAGCTTTGCCGGCATCTGGCGCTTGTAAAGTTGTTTATGGATCTGGCTCCATTTGTCAAGAAGCTCTTTGAGTTCTTCATGCAGGTCGGCTACTTTTTTACCTTCTGCAGCAGTTCTGACGATGATCCCAAAATTCTTTGGGCGGATGGATTCCACCAGGAGCTGAAGCCTTTTACGTTCTTCCTGACTGCTTACTTTTTTGGATACTGCGATGGTATTGCTGAAAGGAGTCAGAACGATAAAGCGGCCAGGGATTGTGATTTCACAGCTCAGGCGCGGACCTTTGGTGGAGATAGGTTCTTTGAGGATCTGAATGAGGATATTTTCATTCTTCTTCAGGACCTGATCGACCTTTCCGGTTTTGATGATCTCTGGCTCGAACTCGAAGTTGTCCAGCAAGGCAGTCTGTTGCTTACCCTGGATGCTGTCTTCGGTAAATTTCATCACGGTCCGAAGTTTGGGACCCATGTCTGTATAATGGAGGAACGCGTCTTTTCGATGCCCGATGTCGACGAAGCACGCGTTTAAACTTGGCATGAGTTTCTTGATCTTTCCAAGAAAAATATCACCAACAGAAAAATTAGTCTTGGTCTTCTGTTGATGCAACTCAACCAGCTTTTGATCTTCCACAAGCGCTATTTCAACTTTTGTGGGCGAACCCTGGACGATTAATTCTTTGTCCATAAAAATACCCTATATGCTCTTGGCATACATAGCAGTCGTAAGTCCTCTTAAGTGAAATCAAAACAATATTCCGGTCACATCCGCCTCAGGCGAAGGATCAGGCATTGATTGACGGCAATAGGGTATATCGATCTTAATGCAGCGATCATACACTGGAGGCTGAGTTATGTATCCTGAGTGGTCAGAATAAAATAGAGGGAATTTTTTTGTGACCCAGCGCTTCCGGTGGCGTTCTTCATGTCAGAACGTTCATATCGTAGACATCGGACTGCTTTGATGCCGGTTAAAAAAAATGCTTATCTATTCTTTTTTTTGTGTCTGTTTTTTCTCAGACGTTTTTTTCGCTTGTGCGTAGCGATTTTATGTCTTTTCCTTTTCTTACCGCAAGGCATAGTCTTGAAATTATTATTTTATAAAAAATTATGTCTACTTCGATTTGGCACACAAACCGGCTA
>JBDUDG010000224.1:0-5678 GCA_040003045.1 Saprospiraceae bacterium
CTGGACCAAGGCACATGAGCAAGCGTATATTCCTGTCTACTATTATCTGGCTCATTTTGGTCAACATCATCATTAAGGCCATATTTATTTTTGGGGTAGATATTCAGGTGCAGCTCCGTGTGGGACAGTCCTCGTATGGCTTGTATTTCACCCTTCTCAATCTCTGCTACATATTTCAGATCATCAACGATTTTGGATTAAACCTTTTACACAACACAGATACTGCCACACACGGAAAGGTCCGAGTGGAAAGATGGTATCAGATACTACGGTTAAAAGTGATCCTGGCTTTATTTTATTCTTTTATTGTAGGCCTTGTAGCATGGATTCTCGGATATGGTGACGCATGGCATCTTTTGATATGGCTGGTGGTCAATAACATGCTCGTATCGTTGATTATGGTATTTAGAGCAGGTATTTCGGGCATGGGGCGCTACAGGTCTGAAGCCATGATATCTGTGATGGACAAAGCCTTCATGATAATGATCTGTGGATTTTTACTCTTTCGTTTTAAAGATTTTCAGATGCAATGGTTTGTATGGGCACAGACAGCTTCACTGGTCATCACCCTCATTGTTGCGTTTTGTATCTCATTAAAATTTATAGACAGGGCACCGGGTTCAGTGACATTGACGCCGATGGAAGTTGTGTTTAAGGATACATTGCCTTATACACTGGCTACTTTACTCATGTTTATTTATACACGATCGGATAGTATACTCATTGAAAAATTAATGCCGGGTGGAACGTTTCAGGTAGGGATCTATGCAGCGGGATATAGATTGCTTGATGCGGCCAATATGATTGCATACCTGTTCAGTCCATTATTGATACCGATGTATGCCCGACTGATGAATGACAGAAAAGAAACCATTCAGTTGATACGTCTTTCCAGTGGCATTATGATTTGCATGACCGGGTTTATTGGTATGACTGGTTTTTGGTGGGGAGCACCAATTATGACCATGCTGTATAAAAATGTCGACGAGACATGGATACTTACTTTCCGCCTGCTAATCTTAAGCAATATTCCGATTGGCCTGATGTATATTTTCAGCAGCTATCTAACCGCGGTTGCTGAACTGCGAAAACAGAATATCCTTTTCATCATAGCAGTAGTCATCAGCATATCGCTTAATCTTTACATGATCCCTATATATGGAACGGTAGGTGCAGCGATCACTGCGCTCATCACACAAACATTTACAAGTGCGGGACTCGTCCTGTTAGGTCAATTACAGCTAAAAGAAAAAGTAGACTTACAGCGCTTATTCAATGTTGGGATCTTTTTCGTGATCCTTATTGCAGCAGGCTGGATCCTTCAATCTACTTCTTTCCCATGGCCATATGAAATAATATTGTTTTTATTCGTTGCTGTTTTTTCAGGCTTCCTGTTCAAACTTTTACAATGGGATTCCTTCAGGCAACTGATCAGGAAAAGGGCAGAAATAACTGAATAATGCGAGTCATGTAGTGATGGGATGATGAAGTGATGTAATGATTATATCCGGTGAATATCATTGTCTTGCATCTGGCTAGTAGCTGGCATCTAAATTCCAGCATCATGTCTTCATTGCTTTTCCCCCGTCCCCTGTTTTGCACTGCACACGATCCTACGCATGCAAATGCCCGGGCGAATGATTAGTACATAGAGGGTGATTGTGTTAAAGATGAAAAATATAGCTTATAATAATAATGATTTGAATTTATGAATTTAGCGGCTCTCAAATCTAGCATCTCAAATCTAGCATCTCAAATCTAGCAATCAAGTCTTACCAGATAATGTTCCTCCTTCATTCGGATCTCCTGGATATCATCATCTTCATGATCATCATATCCGCACAGGTGAAGCACACCATGGATCATCACACGATGAAGTTCATGTTCAAAAGCCACTTCAAATGTTGAAGCATTTTCTTTGACGCGGTCTATACTGATATAGATCTCCCCGGAGATAGGATCTTCTTCGAGTGGAAAAGTAATGATATCAGTATAATCATCATGCTTCAGATGTGTTCGATTGATATCAAGAAGAAATTCATCCGAGCAAAAGATATAATCGATTCTGTTCAGCGTATAGCCTTCCTCTTCAATCGCAGCAATTATCCAATCGATGGTTGCCTCCTGATTCCGTAGATGGAAATCAATGTCATGAGAGGCAAAAAAAATGCTGGGTTTTTCCCGGTGGATGCCAGGCCATGATGGAACGATTATATTTTCCACATCAATTCAACTGTACGACCGTGGTCCAGGAATTGGAGATCGTCTGCGAGTTGCTTCATGAGAAAGACTCCGCGGCCTCCTTCCACATCAAGATGTTCCGCACTTGTAGGATCAGGAATATTAATCGGGTCAAAACCGCTGCCTTCATCTGAGATGATGAAGCGGATCTGGTGTGCCCGCTTACGATAAGAGACAAATATTTTTTTCTGATCGTCAAATTGGTTTCCATGCTGCATGGCATTGTTGACAGCTTCTGTCAGGCTGATCAGCATGTTGGGATATAAGTTAGGATCAATATTGAGTGTTGTCACAAGCTGCTGTACAAAGTGTTCCACTTCGCAGATGCAACTTGGATTAGATGGCAACTTCAATATTTTAGCGCTGATACCGATGATCCTTTATTTTGAATTTTTTAATGACTGGTAATACTCTTCCACTAAAAACTTGTAATATGGCCTGAGATCAGGCGATACAGATTTGTATTGTTCGATCTCTGCTTCACGCTGCCTGATATATTGTTCGAGCGCAGGGGGCATTGATTTTTTTTGTTCGCGTGCAGTTTCAGCCTGACGTTTTTGGTCCTGGTCACGCTGACGATCTGACTTTTCTGCTTCCAGCAAACGGGTAGTGATATCCTGCTGTCGTTTAAGGGTTTCGTTATTGAGGCGTTTGTTGACGAGATCTATTTCGATCTTATTCATCTCATCGCCGATATTATCAAGCTCGGGATTTCCTTTGCCATCTGATTTTTTATCCTGAGACAGCTCATTTAGGGCTTTACGAAGGGCCGCCTGTCTTGCAGCCATTTGTGCAAACTCTTTGCTCATCTGTCCATTATCACCTTTCTTCATTTTATCCGCCATCTTCTGCATGTCCCCACTGACGCCTTCCTGTCCCTGGGTTATTTTGTCCATGGGCATCCTGCCACTTTTACCCGAACCCTTTCCTCCAGGTTTGTCGCACATTTGCGCGCCGGGCATCATTGAAGACATTTGTTGTTGCATTTGATTCATCACCTCACTCAACATTAGTGCCAAATCGTTGAGATAGGTCATGGTGCGCTGTTGATGCTCGCTCGCGAGAGGTTTATTTCGTTCTTCAAGTTGGTCTATTCCCTTTTTCAGATTGACTTTGATATCCGTCACTTTTTCCTGTACAAAACTTTCAATCTGCGTTACTCTTTTGCTTAAGGCCTGAAGGGTATCTTCTACTACCTTGAAATCATCTTTTATCTTGTATTGATCCTGCACAAGACTGACATATTTAGGAGAAGATATTTCAGTATTTCCCAAATCTGTCATTAATTGCTCCTGGCCAAAAGAAAGGGTGATGAGATTTTCAAGAAGCTGACGGAGCATAGCCATGTCTTCTTCCTTCTGAGCCATCTCACCTGCTTTCATTTGTGCGCCCATTTGTGAAGCCATGTCTTTCATGCGCTGGGCTGCATTCTTCTGAGATTTGGAAGCGCTCTTATTTTGCTTCTGATCGATTTGCTCTTTGCTCTTCTTCATGTCCTGATCGATCTTCTCCATTTCCTCTTTCGAATCTTCCAGGCTCTTTGGATGTTCTAATGCATCATTTTTCTTTTTGAGATCCTCCATTTCTTTCTGGACATCATCAAACTTTTTATTGAGCGAATCCTGTTTTTCACCCAGCTCTTCATTAGGTTTTTGATTTTCATCTGTTTCTTTGCTCAGGTCATCTTCCTTTTTGGCAAGTTCTTCGAGCTTTTGAATTTCCTTCTCTATCGCTGCCTCCACTTCCATCTGTTTGAAAAGTTCAAGCATACGGTCCAGTTCTTTCTCTAGTTGCTGATCATTCGTCTCTGACTTCTCCATCATCTCCAGCGCGCTTTCCTTATCCATATCCTTCATCATCTCTTCCATTTTCTTCATGAGGTCTTTCATCTCTTCGCTCTGAAGCTGATCAAAAAGCTTTTGAAGTTTTTCCTGTTTTTCTTTCAGCTCATCTGATGGTTTGCTGTGCTCTTCCTGGTTCTGAATGTTTTCCTTATACTTTTCGAGTGCATCCTTCATTTCTGTCTGCAGCGAATTGTGGCGCTCGATCAGCTTTTCCATTTCTTTCTTGTCCTGCCACTCCACTTTTTTCTCCTGCATCATTTTTTCTTTGATGGCTTTCATGTCCTCCTGCAGGTCCTTTGTTTCTTTCAGGGATTTTTGAAGATTGAATTCGATGTCGGCATTATTTTCAGAAGCCTTCTTTTCAAATTCTTCAACGGTGGGTTTGCGGAATTGCATGACAGGGGTTCGACTTACCTTGCTTCCATGGATGCCATCGTTGTCATGCACTTCAAAATAATATCGTACTTCTTCTCCGGGCTTCAGCGCTACAGAGTTAAGATCAAATGCGTGCGTATAAGAAAACTGGGTAGGATGAGGAACATCCATGCCTTCAGTTTTGGTTTCAATGATATTTCCTTTATCATCGACATGTTCATATTTAAATGTAAGAGAGCGGATCCCATAATCATCATCTGCATGTCCTGCAAAATAGATAAGGTTATGCTCCATACTGTCTACAAAAGATTCTACGGTAATGCCCGGATAGCGATCGGGAATCACTCTGATGGTATATTGTACACTATCAGGATGGGCGATCAGGCTGTTGTTGAGAAACAGCGTATAATGTCCGTCCCTGCTTGCCTTTGATTTAAGGATAAACCGATCTGCATCACGACGCTCAGCGATTGTTTTATTGGCTATGCCCTCAAATCGTGCATCCATCGCCTCGGTATGTGCTGCCTGAATATCCCATGTAAGCTGGGTGCCTTCCGGCACAACGATATCACCTATATTATTCAGATTTTCATCTTTACGTCCTGTGTATGAAGGATAGTCTAAACCGATTTCAAATGACATGATCCCCGGTTTCTTTATGACAGCAAGATTCATTTCCTGCGAACTGACCGGACCTGCATATATTTTGAAAGGTGTATCATCCTGTACATTTTTGAAATGATAAGAGAATGATGCGGCGCCATCTTTTTTAAGACGATACGAATAATTGTCAATCTCAATAAAAACTTCTGCGGGTGTCATCGAACCTTCCGTGGAAACCTTTAATTCAAAGTCGTCATATTGAACAACTGATAATTTTTGGTCAGGATCAATAATGAAATGAAATGGTGCCGCGCGCTCATACGTCTTATTGGTATGAATGAGCCTGTTGGCGCTGTCTCGGATCATACTTGGTGCTGCGATCAATAAAGTGAGCAACACCAATGCAGGGGGCAATACATAGCGTAAATATTTCCTGTTCTTGTTAAGATCAATGGCTGTCTTGAAAGGGACGAGCTCGATCTCTTTTGTTTTTTGTTCGATGCCTGCGAATAGAAGCTCAGTATTTCCTGAGACCATATCAGCCTGGCGACGAAGTTGAAGGATATTTAGAAGCTTGTCCTGGATATGACTGAAATGATTGCCTATGATGGATGC
>JBDUDG010000225.1:0-5677 GCA_040003045.1 Saprospiraceae bacterium
GTCGTATGCGTTACGCCCTGATCAATATTCGTAAGTTGATCGAAGAGAAAGAACTAGTGATTTGATTCCAACAAAAATTAATTTCAGGGGGCGAGCCGGTCTATGGACCAGTTCTCCCCTTTTTTATTTCTGGAATATCTAAACCGGTCATGCATTCGGTCAGGTCGGCCATGCCAGAATTCGATTTGATGAGGGTGCACAATGTATCCTCCCCAAAATTCCGGAAGCGGCAGAGGATCAATGTGCGAATATTGAAGTGAAATTTCATTGACTTTATTTTCCAATATCTCCCTGTCAGGGATGATTACACTTTGAGGAGATGCCCACGCCCCGATTTGACTTCCGCGTGGTCTTGATTGAAAATAAGCTTGTGATTTTTCCCTGGTTACTTTCTCCGCAACTCCCTCTATCCTTACTTGTCTTTCAAGTTCTTTCCATAAAAACAAAAGCGCTACATTAGGATTGCTCTCGATGTCTCTAGCCTTCTGACTCTGATAATTGGTGTAAAATTCAAATCCGTTTTCTGAAATACCTTTCAATAAAACGATGCGGGCAGAAGGTTGTCCGTCAGCATTAACCGTTGCTAAAGTCATTGCATTAGGTTCTACGATTTCAGATGCGACAGCATCATGCCACCATGCGCTAAATTGTATGATGGGATCTCCATTAAGGTCATCCAATTCCAGCTTTCCAGCGAGATACGATTTCCGAAAATCTTCAATTTTTTTCAATGGTGTTTTTCTTTAAAAAGTAATCCTATAATCCAGATTCTTCCTGGTAAAGATATGCCAATTGAATATTGAATAATGAATGGCGAATAATGAATAACGAAGTGATGTGTTCAGCTGCATTAGCACCTAAATTCGCTTTTCTTTCAGAGGTTTCCACCTGGGGAATAGAATTTGCAGAATTCAAGGGGGAGAAAGCTGCTAATTGCGCTAATTTTCGCTAATTAATTTTTTCCCTTCGATCCCACGAGATCTCGCAGAAAGGTCAAGTTCCCATTTCAGGGGATTTAGGGACCATGAGAGACGCATAGGCGACAGTCCAGTACTTTTCCCCAAATCGATTCAAACAAGTCCCCTTTTCAGGGGATATAGGGGCCAAGTGAGACGCAATTCGCAGAATTCAAGGGGGAGAGAATTTTCCTCTGTATATTTGAAAGTCTCCAGCCTTTTATATAATTCGCTAACACCGGTTCATGGCTCGATATTTCAACATATTGGCCTTCATTTGCCATCTGATCTTTGCAGTCAACACTGGAAACTCTCAGACATTTAATGGGATTGGGAATTTGCTGATACCTCCTGGCGCACCTGGGATGTCCGTTGGAATTACAACATCCCCATGTACAGTGACCGGAATAGGTACACTGGGTAGCGGATGCACAGTTTTAGATCACCTGACATTAAATTGCACCCATACATGGGACAATGATTTGGCTATTTTTTTGATAGCACCAAGTGGGCAAGTCCTCGAACTTTCTTCCTCAAATGGAGGCCCAGGAGACAATTACTCAATCACTACCTTTACAGATAATACCGCTTTATTTATTACCTCGGGGTCCGCTCCTTACAATGGCTCATTCAGACCAGAAGGAAGACAGACCAGCACTACGCCTCCTTTTCCAAATACAAATCCCCTCGGCACATTCACATTTGCTAATACATTCAACGGAGTTAATGCTGACGGTGACTGGACATTGTTGATCAATGATTACGTGAATGCCGATGTTGGAACCCTTATTGCCTGGTCCCTGACTTTCGTGGCAGGTGGAGGTACACCGCCGATGGTAGATTTAGGACCTGATCTCACCATCTGCCCGGGTACATCTACAATCATCACAGCCAATGTGGTGCCCTCAGCCACTTTTTACATGTGGAGTACAGGCGCAAACACCCCAACAATTACTGTTGCCCCAATTGTCAATACGACATATTATATCACAGTCTCGAACAACGGGTGTATTGATAAAGACACCATAAATATTTTTATTAATCCGAACGCAGTAAATGCAAATGCAGGATCCGACAAAATAATTTGCCAGGGAGGCTCTGTCTTACTGATGGGATCTGGCGGAAGCGGCAGTGCAACTTATAATTGGAGCAGCGGTCAGAGCGGACAATCGATCAGTGTCAGTCCATCCTCCACCACGACTTATACTCTGACGGTTACTGACGGCACATGCACGGGTACAGATCAGGTCATAGTCACTGTTAATCCAAACCCAATCGCAGACGCAGGGCCTACTGCCACAATCTGTGAAGGTGGTTCCGCTTCATTGACAGCCAGCGGTGGTACGATGTCAAATCAATACATGTGGAGCAGCGGTCAGAACGGTTCGAACATTACTGTTTTTCCGGTTGTAACCACGACCTACACAGTCACAGTTACCGTCAATGGATGCAGCGCAACAGACAATGTCGTTGTAAATGTCAATCCTATTCCAACGGTCAATGCAGGCTCCGATGTTTCAATTTGCTCAGGTGAATCAACTCAGTTGGATGCAAACGGAAGTGGAGGATCATATACGTGGAGCAATGGTGCCAGTGGAACTCCAATCACTGTCTCACCTAACGTAACAACAACTTATATTGTCACAGTCACTGATCTCGGCTGTCAGGCGACAGACAATGTCATAGTAAGTGTGGTCAATGTCAATGCAGGCATATCAGGTGATGATGAATTATGCAATGGAGAATCTACTACACTGACCGCATCAGGTGGCTCATTTTATAGTTGGAGCAATGGAGATTCAGGATCGAGTATTCTTGTTTCTCCAGGTTCTACCACAACATATACCGTTACTGTTTCTCAGGGAACATGTTCTGATATTGCATCTGTACAGATTATCGTTGATCCTGTTCCGGTAGCAATTCTAAGTCCGGACCAGGAAATATGTGCAGGTGGTTCTGCAACTCTAACAGCTTCTGGAGGTGCCTCATACCATTGGAATACAGGTGCAAACTCAAACAGCATCACCGTAAGCCCGAATAATACGAGCACCTACACAGTCACTGTTTCATCCGGCAATTGCGACGATATAGCTTCTGTTGATGTGCTTGTCAATCCTGCACCCAATGCTTCCGCCGGCTCTGATGAGGATATTTGCATCGGTGAAACGATTACCCTCACTGCAACCGGTTTGACAGGCACTGGATCTTATGATTGGAGTAATGGAGATTCAGGCGCTTCCATTACAGTGAGTCCGACAGTAACTACTTCATATACAGTTACTGTTACAAATCAGTTTGATTGTTTTGATACTGATATCGTCACGGTCAATGTGCATCCGATTCCAATTGCAAATGCAGGAGCCGATAATGATCTGTGTGAAGGAAACAATTCAACACTCACTGCAACAGGTGGAACGATACCATCTTCATATCACTGGAGCACTGGCCAGAATGGATCGTCTATTACTGTCAATCCATCAACAACAACTACATACAGTGTTACAATCACTGTTTCCGGTTGTTCTGCAACTGATGACGTTGAAATTAATGTGTTACCATCACCTGTTGCTTCGGTTGGTTCTGATGTGAGCAGTTGTTCAGGTAGTCAGGTAGAGCTTACTGCTACCGGCGGCGGTACATATCAATGGAGCAGTGGCCAATCAACCGCTATCATCGATGTGTCACCAATAAATACAACTACTTACACCGTGACTGTAACATCAGTAAATGGATGTACGGATACCGACAATCTGATTGTTACAGCGCTTCCTCTTCCACAGGCAGATGCAGGCTCCGATCAAACAATTTGTGAAGGTGATCAGGCCACTTTGTTGGGATCTGGTGGTGGATTTTATAATTGGAGCAATGGTGCAAATACAGCTGCTATCACGCTTGTACCCGCGGGGACTACTACTTTTAATCTGACCGTTACGGATGGAAACGGTTGTTCAGATATCGATGCAGCAACCATCATTGTAAATCCAATTCCAGTTGCAAACGCAGGGTCAAATGTATTCATCGTGACAGGAGAGAGTGCTACACTAAATGCAACAGGGGGAGGTACATATCTCTGGAGTACCGGTCAAACGGGACAGCAAATTACTGTATCACCTGCATTGACCACCGTTTATTCTGTTACGGTTACCGTGAATGGATGCACAGCAATTGATGATGTGACAGTGTTTGTCAATGAAGCACCTTCTGTTGATCTTGGTCCTGATCTCATTATTTGTCAAAGCGAATCTGTGTCAATCAGTGCTTTCGTCCCGGGTCCATTTACATTGTCTTACATGTGGAATACGGGAGAGATAACTTCTTCAATTACCGTTGCACCCGGCACCACCACTTCTTATTGGGTTACTGCAACGGATCTAAATTCAGGTTTATCCAGTATTGACACGATTAAAGTAACTGTGAATACATTGCCACTCGGCAGTCCTGTCATCCAGGGAACAAATATTCTTTGCCGGGGATCAGTCATAACGTATTCGGTCAATCCTGTGTCAGGTGCTACAACTTACGCATGGATCATCCCTGCAGGAGCCACGATTATTTCCGGACAGGGGACAACTTCGATTGATGTCAACTGGGGTAATTCTGCAGGAGGACCGATCCAAATAATTGCCTCTAATGATTGCGGATCCATACCGGCTGCTATTTCAGATATCATTGTCAATAGTGAACCACTTCTTGTTGGACCTATCAACGGCGTAATAAATCCATGTTCACTTGGATCAGGTTTATATTCAATTTCGAATGTAGTGACTGCTGATAGTTATTCATGGTCCATCTCTGGTGGTGCATCTATTAATTCTGGTCAGGGAACAAACTCAGTTGATATTAATTGGAATGCATCTGACGGAGGGCATCTTTGCGTATATGCAACAAATGAATGTGGAATATCTGATACTGTTTGTGTTGATATCATAACCACATCCAACCCTGTTGTAGATGCAGGCGTCGATCAGACACTTTGTGGAATGACAGGTAATTTGAATGGAACCGGCACGGGGACCTGGACTTTAGTCAGTGGGCCTGGAACAATCCAATTCTCAAATCCAAATTTACCAGCTACTTCAGCAGAAGCTTCAGTGCCTGGATTGTATACACTCAGGTATTCAAATTTGCAAAGTGGTTGCTCAGCAGAAGATGAAATGCAGATTCAATTCAATGACAATCCTGCCATCATTAACCAAATCAATGATTGCAATAGCACAAATACAGCCTACAATGTAAGCTTTGATATAACGGGTGGACAAAATCCATTTCTTGTTAATGGAAATCCATTCGCGGGAGGGATTTATAATTCTGGTCCGATCATTTCAGGTGATCCATTTTCCTACCAGGTGACAGATGGCAATGGATGTATTTCCAATGTCTTGAGTGGGCAGATCACATGTTCGTGTACTTCATCTGCTGGCAGTATGGATCTGAAACAAATTGATGCATGCATTGATGTTAAGGTAAGTGCTAAATATCTCGGTGGAGGTTTTCTCGATGGTAATGATGTACTGGGCTTTGTATTATATGATGGAAATATTCAGACCGGAATTATTGCATGGAACACCGTACCTGAATTCTCATTTGTTGTGCCTATGCAGGTTGAAAAAATTTATTTTATTTCTGCTGTGATTGGAGATGCCGGGCCTGGAGGATTGCCAATGCGTACAGATCCTTGTCTTGCTGTTTCACCGGGCACGCCTGTTGTGTTTCATGATTAT
>JBDUDG010000226.1:0-5661 GCA_040003045.1 Saprospiraceae bacterium
GACCTGCTGTGATTTCCTCTACAAAGGCACCGGACATTTTTATTACAGGGCTTTCCTTGGCAGACAATAGTCATATTTTTGATATTAATCAGGATATACAATTAGATGCAAACGACCGGGATTTCAGTATTAGTTTCAGTAGTCCGGAATATGAATATGCATCCAGCATCCGATATGAATATAGGCTTTCAAATAATAAATGGACACCATTAGAACAAGCAACATCAGCAAGATTTGCCAATCTGGGTGCAGGGAAATACCAATTTGAGGTCAGAGCCGCAAGTCCAAACGGAACGATCAGCATGCCTGCAACTCTCCTGTTTGAAATACTTCCTTTTTACTATGAATCATGGTGGTTCAAAACATTGATCCTCCTGGCCATCGCCGGTGTTATTTTCCTTTGGTTCAGATTTAGACTTACACAGCTTCATAAATTGGAAAAAATGCGTCAGTCTATTGCAGCAGATCTTCATGATGAAGTCGGAGCATCGCTGACAAGTTTGCAAATTCTGGCAGAGCTGGCAGGTCGTAATAAAAATCCCCAAGAACAAAATGAAGTACTCTCCCGCTTACGAACACAAACTAAAAAAGCTACAGCTTCATTACGCGAGATTGTGTGGAATATCCATCCAAAAAATGATCGGCTTGAAATGTTTGTTGGTGAATTGAGCCGTTATGCAGGCGAGATTCTTGAAGACGCAGGTATTTCATATTCGATACATGCTGATCCGATAGGTCCTGATGATAAATTGGCCATAGCTTCAAGACAACAATTGGCTCGTGTATACAAAGAGATCCTTTCAAATCTCATACGACACAGCAAATGCACGAATACAGAAATTTCATTTACGAAAGAAAATCATTTGCTTGTGATCTGTATCAGGGATAACGGGAAAGGATTTGATCCGGAAAAAACTGAAAGAGGAAATGGTCTAAACAACATGACAGATCGCATGAAGTTGATCCATGGACATATCCATATTCAATCTGCAACCAATGCGGGTACAAAAATTACATTTTCATGCCGGCTTTTATAAAATACATTTATGCAGACTATTCAATTGATTGACCGTTTAACCGGTTTACCTTTTAACCCTTATTACCATTTTACTCATTGCGTATGGAACCAATCAAACTGATCATCTATGAAGACAGAACCGATCTGCGCTCCAGTCTTGAATTGATGCTTGGTGGCATGCCGGATTTATTTTTATGCGGCGCATTTTCAAATTGCAAAAATGTAGTCCAAGAAGTGGGTTCATTAAAACCTGATGTGGTGCTGATGGATATCAACATGCCGGAATATGATGGTCTTTATGGCCTGGCACGCATTAAAGAAATTCGACCCGACACCGAGGTGATCATGTTCACTGTATTTCAGGATGATGATAAAATATATAAGTCATTGGAATCCGGTGCCAGCGGATATCTGCTCAAAGACACACCTCCACTGAAATTGTACGAAGCGATTAAAGATGTCATCCTTGGCGGAGCACCCATGACGCCCGGGATTGCAAGACGTGTGCTGGATCGTTTTAAAAAAATACCCGCCGACAGGCCATCTGAATTTAATTTATCTAAACGCGAATTGGAGATTGTCACTTTGCTCGCCAAAGGACATACTTACAAAAGAATTGCCCAGGATTGTTTTATATCAATAGACACAGTTCGGGGTCACCTTAAAAATATTTATACGAAGCTGCAGGTCAATAGCGGTCGTGAAGCTGTAGCAATAGTCCTTAAAAATAAACTGGTGGACCTGGAAGACAATACCGTTTAAAGTCAAATGGCCACTAATTGCACGAATTTGCACGAATTCTTTTATAATTAATTTTCCTATTTCGCTGCTTTGCCCCCACCCACTGTTTTGCTCTATACTCAATCCCGCGCATGCTTATCCCTGGCGAATGATTAATAGAAAGAAAGTGATTTTGGTGAATTTGTAAAAAAGATGCCAGACGCCAGATGCTAGAATCTAGACGCTATACGCAAGAATATTTATTAGTGAAAATTCACACTGAAATACTTTAACAAATATTAGTTTAATCGCATAAGTAATAATCTTCCCACACATTTCTCCATGCTCCATGCTCTATGCTCTATGCTCCTTGCCCTTCTCATATTAAAATTGGAATCGCAAACAGCAATGTCCCGATGATAAATAAATAAGTGAGGAAATGCACCATAGGATGCTCGATCCGGATGAAAACAAATTGCTCGATCGTACGGCCAAGCCAGAACAGGGACATACCCGCAAGAAAAAATGTACCAAGTGAAGTACTCAACAACTCTTTGGGAAAAATAAAACAAATTAATGCAACGAAAACAAATAAATAAATTAACCGCATATTTGAAATCTGCATGATTGCTTTATTTGGAGCAGTCAGATGTTCAAGATCCTCTTTCCAGTTAAACAATCTCCAAAACTGTGTGTGAAATATTGCAAAACCTAAAGAAAAAACACCACATAGAAATATCATGATCTGATCCATCGATAGGGTATCATGCATCATAAGAAGCGGAGTTGTTTAAAATAATTCTAATGCTAATCTGCAATGCATCTAATCCTACTCTTTCCCTATGGAAGTCTCACTGCCCTGATCAACCAGGATAACAAAATCAGCCGTGTGAATGATATTTTCATTTTGAAACTGCAACCAGGCCCTGTAATACCCGGGCTTCGATAGCGTCGTCTGAAACACAAGGTTTCCATTTTCAACAGTGGGATAGAGAGGGAGGAATTCTTTTTCCCTGACACTGATCAAAACCATGTACCCCTTTCCGCCAAGATAATCTCCAAGGGAATTTGGAGCAACCTGCATACCATCTTTATTGATGGCCGCATTGAATTTTATCAAATTGCCACTTTCAAATTTTGTACCATCTTCCGGAGAAAGCGTTACATCATATGGTGCTGTTTGTGAAGTCAGTCTTGATTCCGTATAGATTGTAGACTTGGTGGCATATCCATTGACCGCAAAAGTTTTTACCTGGAAAGTATCTTTCGAACCAGTTGGTTTATATTCTGCATAGAGATGATACGAGCCACCTTTTTCAAAAGTATAAGGCTGCTCATATATACCCAGGTCAGACAACCCCGGATGTTTATGATCGAACCATGTCAGGTCGCTATTCACCATAATGAGGTTCATCTCATAGCCATGATTAGCATCCAGGGGGACTGGCTGACTTTCTATGCCGTCTACTTCAGGTTTGAAGGAAAAAACAACCTGCTTACCAGATTCGATTACATCAGGTTTTGCAAGTATACGCATCCTGTAAGTTTTACCATTTCCGGTATGTACGTTTTGGGATGAAATATCACTTTTAACCGCAGTGCCATCAGCGGTCGAATCTTTTGGAGCATTCCCATTACATCCGGAAAGAAAGCAAATTAGGCCAAAGACCGTTATTGCATATACCATTGTATTCTTTATTTTCACTCAATATGATTCTGGATCTGCGGCCAGAAAGATACTTAAAAGAGGTGGTCTTCATTAAATGGCAGCATACAACCTTGCCTTCTTATCCTTAAAATCCGCCTGATCCACATTCATTTCCCCGGTTGAAATGACTTTTTGCTAAATAAAAGACATTATTTCTAACAAATCAGGCAGCGCAGTGGTTTCAGTCTGTATCTCTCGCTCTGGAAAATAAAAGGTGAATCTGACTTTAGCCACTTTTCCGGCCCCATATTTCATCCTCTATCTTTAAAATAAAGGGGTAACTTTGTAGAAGTCAGCATTTTATCATCGATTCAAAAAGAGATCATTGTTATGAAAAAACCGTTTACCACCACCTTGTTCACAAGCCTCCTGGCACTTTTCCTGATTCTTTGCACGCAAACCAAATCGATGGCTGAATGCCACGCTATGTTTGGGTATTCACAATCTCCAAACAGCCTGCTGGTAACCTTTCATGATTCATCTACAAGTTCCTTTGAAATCGTAACGTGGAGCTGGACATTTGGAGATAATCATACTTCAGATGGACACAACCCGACTCATACTTATGCCCAGGCAGGCACCTACGAAGTGTGTCTGACCATTCATGACAATCATGATTGCAACAGCACAGTATGTCACAATGTCGTTGTAGTTGCTATCCCTCCCGGTGATTGCATGGCTTTGTTTACATGGGTACAGAACGCCGGCACTCAGACTGTTCATTTTACCGATGGTTCTACAAGCTCACACGTGATCACCACCTGGCATTGGGAATTTGGAGACGGTACTACTTCCAATGACCATAGTCCAAGTCATTATTTCACGGTCGGCACTCATGAAGTATGTCTGACTATTCATGACAACAGCGATTGCAATAGTACCTTTTGCACCGTGATAACTGTAGTTCCTGAAAATTCAGGTGACTGCGAAGCCCTATTCGAATATTCTCAGACACCAAATACGTTAGCTATCGTCTTTTCTGACCAATCATCAAGTAGCCACGAGATTACATCCTGGGCCTGGAATTTCGGTGATGGTCATGATTCAAGTCAACACAATCCAACTCATACTTATTCGCAACCCGGTACATACCAGGTCTGTCTGACCATTCATGATAACACTGGATGTACTAACACATATTGTCATGAAGTGATTGTTGCACCAGTTGCACCAGGTGATTGCATGGCGTTATTCACATGGATTCAGAATGCAGGCACACAAACAGTTCATTTTACGGACGCATCGACCAGCTCACATGATATTACATCATGGCATTGGGAATTTGGAGATGGCACTTCTTCAAATGATCATAGTCCAAGTCATTATTTCCCTGTGGGAACATATGAAGTTTGCCTGACAATACACGACAACACGGATTGCAATGATACATATTGCACAGAAATAACTGTAACACCAGAAAATTCAGGTGATTGCAATGCAGGATTTGCATGGGCACAAGTTCCTGGCACTACTCAGGTTCACTTCGAAAGCACTTCCACCAGCGGACATGACATCACTTCTTACATGTGGAGCTTCGGTGACAATCATAATGGTGATGGACAAAATCCATATCACACTTATGAAAATCCTGGAACATATGTGGTATGCCTGACTATTCATGACAACTCAGGTTGTACAGACACCTATTGCGATTCTATTCAGGTTTTACCGCTTGTACAGGGCGATTGTATGGCGCTATTTACCTGGTATCAGATGGAAGGCACAAATACTATTCATTTCATTGATTCTTCATCCAGTTCACATGATATTACTTCATGGCATTGGGATTTTGGTGATGGACATACATCCAATGATCACAACATTACTCACACTTATGGTGAAGCGGGAACATATGAGGTTTGTCTTACAATTCATGACAACACCGGTTGCAGTGACACTTATTGCACATCTGTTACTGTCACCCCGATAGAGGCAGGTGATTGCATGGCTTCTTTCGAATATTCGCAGGGAGAAAATTCACTGGACATTCATTTTGTCAACACGTCTACCAGTGAGCATGAGATTATTTCGCGCTTCTGGACATTTGGAGACGGCAATTCAGGCGATGGCAATGATCCGCATCACGTATATTTTCATGCGGGCACTTATTTGGTTTGTTTGACGATACATGATAATTCTGGTTGTGAGTCTACCCATTGTGATTCTATTACCGTGAATCCGGTGGCAGAAGGAAATTGCGAAGCATTCTTTGGAT
>JBDUDG010000227.1:0-5619 GCA_040003045.1 Saprospiraceae bacterium
CTTGTTCATCTCCTCTTCGGCCCCCGGTTAAATAATAAGTCGTTTTAGAATCCCAACCTGTCAGGATCCCTGCTATTGCGAACCCTCGGTGCATAGCCAGATGCAGGATCCCACATTGATTTTTTTTCAGGGCACACGTCACTTCAGACACAACATGTTTAAGCCATAACGGAGGTTTTAAATTGCGTTGCTGATAGGAGGAATGACAAAGTCGTAAAAAGATATCCATGTCCTCAGAAACAGTTATTTCATAATTCTTTTCAGCCTCTTTAAGATTACGACGCAGGCCTTCATTATATTTTTTTTTGTGCAGCATATAGTCTTCCTGATATGGAATGATGTAGCTGTATTTAAAGCTTATACGGTAACCATTTGAAGAAACAGCCACTTCCCCTTTCCCTGCTTTTAGTGTTATGTCCAATATAGAAGAGGCAGGCAATGAATTTATAAATTCATCAAGAGCAAATGGCTCAGCATTTTCTTTACGTAGCTCAGGAAGCCATTGGGTGAAAGGCGGCGTGATCAAAGCACTCATCCCACGAAGGTGTGTTTTGTAATAAGGAGTGAAACTCACGGGTTTTGCATACTGATCAAATTTTGCAACAACACCCCATTTCTCTTTTCCACACACAGCATCCAGCCACCAGGGAGCGGCATATAAAAGTGGGTGTTCACACTGTAAGTAATACTCATGATACAAGCTCGTGCCGGATGTCATCTTGCAGGCAATATAAATGGTCTTCCCGTTTTATTCAGTTTTTTTTAATCACGATGAAGCTTATCGCAGGACAAAAAAAAAGAAAGCATTGATTTGCTTTCTTTTTTTTCTCACGCATTACTGATATTTCAATTTGGTCCTTTTTGCGAACATACGATACGATCAGACCAGATTCCTTCATCACCTCTGATCATGATAAAATAACAACCCGGCATATCAGGTGATGGCAGATCATAGAGCGAATTTGCAGGCAATTTTTTATTGTAGACTACTTTACCCTCCAAATCATACAACAGGATATCGCTGCCCTGCCAGAGCTCAGGCACGCTGACTCTCCATCGATTGGTATTGAAATCAAAAGATAATCCAGGATTGGATTTTTGATCAGGCAAAATATGTGCAGAAGGCGAATATTCAGTTGTGCCATCATCCATGAATGCAGCTATTCGGTAATAACTACCAGAGGAATTGATAAATGGATCGTTGTAATGATAGTTACTTTCATCAGGATCAGTCGCTACATCCGCAACCTTTACAAATTGATTAAAATTACTAAAGAAAGACCGTTGGACCTGGAAGTGATTGACACCAAATAATGCATCCAGTGACCATTCGATTTTATTTCCAAGATGAGATGGAGTGGCTTTGATCTTTGTCCATCCTACATCCAGAGTACCCGTAGCGCTTATGGAATAAACAGTCCCCGAATAACTCAATGCGTAAAGTTCTCCATTGTCATCTTCTCCAAATGATTCTACCGCATCTATTCCTGTATTACTGAAAAGCGTCCAACTGAAGGTCGGTGGGTTTCCAAAACCTGTCTGCTTAATTGTCCACGCATTATTGCTTCCATAATCTGCAAATACATAGTAGCCATACAATACTGGATAAGCCGAACCTCTGTACACAAATCCTCCGGTCATGGACCAACCCGCTCCTGTGTTGCACGGAGGATCACAAGTGTGCGGAATCTCAAATATCGGATAAGTGAAAGCACTCTCTTGCGGACATCCTGCCGGTTCAAAGACATGGTTTCCTTCGCGGCAATCCCATCCGAAATTCATCCCACCGGGTGTTCCGGCATATATAAAATCAACTTCCTCCCAAAGGTCCTGTCCTACATCACCTAGCCAGAAATCACCAGTCACACGATCAAAAGAAAACCGCCATGGATTTCGAACTCCGTAAGCCCATATTGCGTCATTACCATCCATACCTACAAAAGGATTGTCAGGTGGATATGCAAAATATGGAGGAACACCTACATTTATATCGAGACGACAAATTTTAGCGAGTAATGAATTAATGTTTTGTCCGTTTTCACCAGGATCACCACCACCGCCACCATCACCCAAGCCGAAATACAGATATCCATCCGGCCCAAAATTCAGATCACCTGCTTTATGGTTACTTTGAATGCCCGCCTGGGAGATTAATATTTTTTGACTGGTCTCAAGTAAATCATTCGAGTTTCCAGGGTTCAGACTAAACCTGGCTATCCTTGTTATTACAGTCCCCTTAAGAACATAATTGACGAAAACATAAGGACTATCAGGATACGCCGGATGAAATGCAATACCCAGAAGCCCACGCTCGCCATTTGTTTCTACTGAATCGCGTATGTCTAGAAAATAGCCAGCCTGAATGGCATTATTGAGAATAATGCGGATCGTTCCTCTTTTTTCAACAACAAAAAGTCTACCGGACCCATCGCCACAACCTGTGATATCTACAGGATTGACCAGTGGTCCACCAGAAAGCGACATCGGGGTAAATACCAGTGTAGGTTGGGTAAAAGACTTAATGGTTAGAAGGAGCAGGAAAATAGATAAAGGTAGAATCCTCATCATGTCATATAGTTTGATGGCTGTGAAAAAAATAAGTAATACAGAGGAAGACAGGAGGAATGCAAGGTCTCTAAGTTAAGTCCTTATACCGGATTATTCAACCTTTATTAATTCGCGAGTCTTTTCAATCCCAATCGAATAACAAAAAATCCGGCCATAAGGATTAAAATAACCACATAAAAAGGCATATAAGTGATCGAATAGATACGCGTCTTGTCTATGATCCACATCAAACACATCAATGTGGCAATGATCAGGATCAGACCGGATATTTTATCAAATCCAGGTACGAGGTCAAGATTTACATTCTTTCTGATGATCAGTATAGTGGCAGCCATGGAAAGGATAGGCAAAACCTGGGTGAAAAGATTGGTATCCATTATGGGCCTGCGCTCAAAAAGGAAAAAATAAATACTCAACGTGACAGCGAATATTCCGGGGATCGAAACGAGATAGATCAGTATTGAATACAGGTATTTCCAGGGAGAGAGATGACCCTCACCCTTGCTGAACAATCCTGCCAATAATGCAATAAAAGGTATCGCTATAAAATAGCCCAACAAAAGGCTGGGATGTAACGCAGTCCATTGGAAAAATTCACCGAGTGTCATAAGGTGGATATTATTTATTGCAAGGTATATAAATATGTAGAAGCCTGAATATGGACGCCTTATGCTACATTATCCAATCTATTAAAAGGATATGTGCCGCAATAATTTTAGGGTTCTTTGTTTATCTTTGCACCCCTTTTTAAGGCAAATATTAGAACGAATACATGACTATGGATAAGCTGATTTTACTGGTTCCGGTAATGGGTGCGATAGGTTTGATCTACACCTTTATAAAATTCAACTGGGTGTCGAAACAAGACGCCGGCAATGATCGAATGAAAGAGATCAGCACTTATATCGCTGAAGGGGCTATGGCATTTCTGAGAGCAGAATGGAAGATCCTCGGCTATTTTGTAGTCCTTGTAGGCATTCTGCTGGCTGTGATGGCTTCCTCCAATCCGCACAGTCACTGGAGTATATCCATTGCTTTTGTCATCGGAGCAGTTTTAAGTGCTACTGCCGGTTATATAGGCATGAAAGTGGCTACAAAAGCAAATGTCAGGACCTCACAGGCAGCCAGGACAAGCCTGAGCAAAGCATTGAAGGTTTCCTTCACAGGGGGGTCTGTCATGGGTATGGGCGTTGCAGGCCTTGCAGTGATGGGTCTCGGCGGATTATTTATCATTCTGAAACAAATATTTGCAGCCGGGATGCCGGTGAACGGTCCGGAAATGCTAAAGGCTATAGAAATCCTCACAGGATTTTCTCTGGGAGCTGAAAGTATCGCTTTATTCGCACGCGTTGGTGGGGGTATTTATACAAAAGCAGCTGATGTAGGCGCCGACCTCGTCGGAAAAGTTGAGGCGGGCATTCCTGAAGACGATCCACGAAACCCTGCGACAATAGCTGACAACGTAGGGGACAACGTAGGGGACGTTGCAGGTATGGGAGCGGATTTATTCGGCTCTTATGTTGCCACAGTTCTTGCTACGATCGTTCTCGGTCAGCAAACTACGATCACTGGCGATGATGGACTCGGAGGTTTATCACCGATCTTATTACCTATGTTGATCGCAGGTGTTGGCATTTTATTTTCCATAGTGGCAACGATGTTTGTGAAAATATCAGATACAGCAGAGATGAGCACTTCTACTGTTCAGAAAGCACTTAACATGGGCAACTGGGGTTCAATCATCATGACCGGTCTGGCATCCGCTGCACTTGTCTATTATATCCTGCCGGAGCATATGGAATTACGTGGACATGCCTTTACAAAATGGGGTGTGCTCGGCGCGATCATGGTCGGTCTTGTAGTAGGCACACTCATCAGCATGATCACGGAGTATTACACTGCAATGAATAAAAAACCTGTCAGATTCATCATTCAGCAATCATCTACCGGACACGCAACAAATATTATCGGCGGATTATCCGTTGGAATGGAAAGCACTTTTCTTCCGGTCATGGTTTTAGCATTTGGAATCTGGGGAAGCTATATGTGCGCAGGATTATACGGCGTTGCTATTGCGGCTGCCGGCATGATGGCTACTACAGCCATGCAGCTCGCTATCGATGCATTCGGCCCTATAGCTGACAATGCCGGTGGTATCGCTGAGATGAGTGAGCTCCCTGCTGATGTTCGTGAGAAAACGGATATTCTCGATGCAGTCGGAAATACAACTGCAGCCACGGGCAAAGGATTTGCTATTGCTTCTGCAGCTTTGACATCACTTGCATTATTCGCCGCATTTGTAGGCGTTGCAGGTATTCATGGCATAGACATTTATAAAGCAGATGTCCTCGCATGTCTTTTTGTGGGGGGCATGGTTCCATTTTTATTTTCATCATTGGCGATACGAGCGGTGGGCGAAGCTGCTATGGCCATGGTAGAAGAAGTTCGACGACAGTTTCGTGACATACCCGGCATCATGGAGGGAACAGGTAAGCCCGAATATGATAAATGTGTTGCAATTTCTACGAAAGCTTCCATTCGCAAAATGATGTTGCCCGGAGCTATTGCTATCAGCTCTCCTGTCATCATTGGTTTTATTGCAGGGCCTGAAGCGCTCGGCGGATTTCTTGCAGGTGCCACAGTGAGTGGAGTTTTAATGGGATTATTTCAGAATAATGCAGGTGGTGCATGGGACAATGCAAAGAAGAGTTTTGAAAAAGGTGTGAACATAAATGGTGTCATGTATTACAAAAAAAGCGAACCTCATAAAGCATCAGTTACCGGCGATACGGTAGGTGACCCTTTCAAAGACACATCAGGTCCTTCCATGAATATCCTTATCAAACTTATGTCTATCGTTTCGCTCGTCATTGCACCATCATTGGCCATCATTGGTCATCATGGCAATGATAATAATGTAGGCCAGAATATCCGCATGGAAAACGGTATTCCAAATAATACAACCGGGGCTATTGACAATCCAAATGCAGCATATACAGAGTTCATTTCTGCACTTGATAAGGACGGATATTTAGACGAAGGAACCACATC
>JBDUDG010000228.1:0-5615 GCA_040003045.1 Saprospiraceae bacterium
AATCAGGAACCAACATTGGGTCAAAATTGTGGATCGCGATAGGAATAGCTACATCAGCATAATCATGTCCTACGATTTCCATGGTGACAAATCCACGCGGGCACCAGCCGCACCAGGTACCTGTTCCTTCTTCTACAATCACTTTCTTTGGCAATACTTCGTTCAAACCATACAGGTTACGAACGCCGCCATTATCATATGGGTTTGGATCATCAAGACCATTAGGGCTGGAAACATTTATGTTCACAGGGAATTCACCTACAGTATTCAAATTGTAAGCAGCGGTGTGCGTTAAATCTTGTGTACCACGGGTCGGAATATTCAATCCTGTCAGTGAATCGGTATAAGTATCACTGCCTACGCTCCATGTGTAAACAAGAGAATTTAATGCGTTTGCACCATTATTTTCAACAGTTGTTTTGAAAGTAACGCTTGAGCCGATCGGGTTGTATTTTTCAAAGCTTACTGCTCTTACAGAAGCATCCTCATTCTTCAACACTCTGACTGAGATGTTGTCCATGTATAACAGATATTTATCTACTGAATGGTTTCTGAAAGCAAAATATACAGTCTGACCAATATAAGTGTCAAGACGTAAAGCATGCTTTGTGTTAGTGGATAATTCAGCAGCAACATTGAGTGCAAGATTCGTGAAGCTTGCCACCAGGTTGTCTGTTGTAGAAATGCGGACTTCATACCCATCCCTGTAATTAATATCAGGAGAGTAAGCTTCCCAATAAAGAAACGTGTTTGCTTCGGTGATCGAAATAGCAGGGGAAATAAGCCAATCATCCGCCTGACCTACAGGGTTGAGCCAGGAGGTGCTTACGACTAATTTATTTTTAGCATTTCCCACGACCGTCCAGGTAGGGCCGCAATAGGACGGAGCTCCTGGATTGACAGGCACACCATCGACATCAACTGCAGTCATGGGGGCTAGTGTTCCTGCTTCAAAATCCTGCGAAAACAGGACCTGAGCGCGTCCCTGAAATGCAAGTGCGCCCAGAATTAAAAGGGTAAGTATTCTTTTCATGAATTGAGATTTAAGAAAGCGTGTAAAAAGTAGGCACGAAAATAATCAAAACCATTTCTTAAATAACCGGTTCGTAATAATAATTTGCTATTTAGTAGAGGAATTGTCACCAATCTTCTACTAATCATTTGGTTTTAGTGCTTAACTACCGATATTTGTATTGTGAAGCCCAAATGTTAAAATTTTGATAATCACTTGTCGCCTAAACAAATAACCGATATCTTGCACTCAATATGATTAGACTATTACTCTTCTTTGCTGTTTTAATCATCCTTCCTTTGACGATCACAGGTCAGGTTTCAATTACTGTTGATCCTTCTACCTTTGTTCTCACTGGAAATCCTAGCCAAACGGATGTCTCCTATCATGTCCTGGTCACTAATACATCTCCTGGTACCGTCAATATCTTTTGGTCAAAGAGAATGAGCAATAATCCCGCTCCATGGACTTCCTGGATATGTGATAATAATCTATGCTATAATCCAGACATCAATTCTTGTCCGGCAACTAAGCCAAATACCTTAACATCTGGTCAATCGTTTGAGCTCCAAATCCATATGAATCCAGCTTTGACTGAAGGATCCGCCGATTACGTTGTTACGATGCTCGATGAACTGGGGAATACTTTGGCTGTGATCAATGGAGATTTCCTGATCAATACTTCGACTGCAGTTAAAGAAACCAGCAATTCCAATCTGACTGTATTTCCTAATCCATCCACTGATTATTTCAGGGTCAGCGAAATTCCTGGATTAAAGAATATTGAGTTGTTCAATATCGTCGGAAACAAAGTCAGGGCTTTTGAAGCTGTACCTCAGAAACAATACTACATAGGTGACCTTACAGACGGAATCTACCTTGTCAGGTTGGAATCTTCTAACAACAAGGTGATCAAAACCATCCGACTTAGCAAGCGCTAAATCTTCAATATTTCATTGTTGATAAAAATAAAGAAGGGGTGGATTCAATACGCCCCTTCTTTATTTTTATCTGAGCCATCGCTGATTAGGACGATTGCACTATGCCCCTGCGAATCCGTGACAGGTTGCCGTTGAAGGATCGTACCTTTGGGATCATCATTAAATACAATAAATCAAGAATGACATATCCTGTTTCGATATATAGAATGGCGCATTTTAATGCTGCACATCAGCTTGCCGTTCCCTCCTGGTCTACGGAACGGAACAATGAAATTTTTGGGAAGTGTGCCAATCCCAATTTTCATGGACACAATTACGAGGTGGAGGTAAGGGTGACAGGTCAGTTAGATCCCGAGACCGGTATCCTGATCAATCTAAAGGATTTAAAAACGATCATTGAGCAGGAAATAGAGGAGCGGTTTGATCACAAAAACCTGAATCTTGATTGCCCCGAATTTGCTGACCGGATCCCTACGGTTGAAAATATCTGCATCGTCATCCATGAATTGCTAAGGCCGCATATATCTACGGATCTGGAACTTGGAATCAGGTTGTACGAGACTCCCCGAAATTTTGCTGAATATCCGGGTAGATAAAAAAGAGACAGCTTTCTCACTGTCTCTTTTCTGAATTCAATTCAATTATTATTTCGAGGGCATATAGCCCTTCTACTAATTGCGCATCTTTCCAAGAAGGCGAAGAATTTCAAAATAGAGCCACACTAATGTGATCATAAGACCCATGGCAGAAAACCATTCCATGTATTTCGGAAAGTTATTTTGCTCGCCTTTCACGATCATATCAAAATCAAGGAGAAGATTGAGGGATGCAATCGCTATGACACCAAGGGAAAAAATGATTCCGATGGTTCCGCCCTCATGAATATAAGGGATATGGATACCGAACATTCCCAGTACCATTGTCAGCACATACATCAGCGCGATCGCACCTGTAGCCATTATGACACCCATCCGAAATTGATTGGTGATAGGTATAATGCCTGTCTTGTAGATGACCAACATGACAAAAAGAACAAGCAGCGTGAGTGAAATAGCCTGAATGACAATTCCGCCTCCGAAACCTGCGTAAATTCCTGTAACACCACCTACCAATAAGCCCTCAAGTGCAGCGTATGAAGGTGCTATAACTGTGGAATATTCTTTTTTGAAAACGTTGACAATTACGAGGATCAAACCTCCAACAGCGCCGCCTATCATCAGAACAGAACTTTGAAGCTGAAAATTGATAAATGCTGTGACCAGCATGATAGCGAACAGGATGAAGGTCTTATTGATAGCGCCCTGCACTGTCATGGTTCCTTGATCGGTATTTGAAAAGGAAGGCGAAACCGAAGATGAAAATCCATTTCGCATCATAGGGTTTCCTCCGCCAGAAAATTTTCTAAGCATGATTATATGTTTTAGTCAGGATGAAAATAGTAAAGTTGGCCTTAAAAGTTCCCCCAAGATAAAATTCTTACTTGACAGGAGTGGAAGGAGCAACTGGAGTGGCAGGAGCCAGGTCTTTATACTGAATGATGGCTTCCTTGATCTTTTCAATCCGGTTTTCCGGACTTGGATGCGTGCTTAGGAATTCCGGCTGGCTCTGCCCACTACCCGATTTTTCAAGGATTTGCATGACGCCGATCATAGCTTCGGGATTATATCCAGTTTCAGTCATAAAACGGACGCCAAGATTGTCTGCTTTTGATTCCTGGTTGCGGCCATAGGACATGTTTACGAGATTTGCGATCATCTGGGCTGCCTGAGCCGTCTTATAATCTCCTGAGGCAATAACAGCTGCTCCTGTGAGCCCTTGTGAAAGTTCCATTTGTGCGATTCGTTCAGCACCGTGCCTGGCGACCACATGGCCTATTTCATGTCCAAGCACACCGGCCAGTTGGTCCTGATTTTCAAGCTTATTGAATAACGCTGCCGTAATAAAAACCTGACCTCCCGGTAAAGCAAAAGCATTAACTACATCAGCATCGGCCAGTAAATGGAAATCATATTGATAAGGCGTGTCTTTTGCACTACTGTTTTTCACTAAACGCTGACCCACTTCCTTGACAAGCTTCTGTCCGTTTTCATCCGGATGCAATCCGCCATATTGTTGGATCATTTCGGGGCTGCTTTGCAAACCAATAGCAATCTCCTGTTCTGGAGTGATCGTAATATGCTGTTTCTCACCAGTGACATCATTGACCTGTGAGGTAGAGTAATATTTGCAAAGAGCGAAACCTGCCATTAGAATGCCGATTATCAGGCCTGCCCCGATATTGTGTCGTCTGGAACCACCACTCCATGCACTTGGGCCGTTATAATTTGGATCTCCATAAGCCATAATCTGTATGCTTTAAATTTGAAATTAAAAAGATGAAGCAATAGAACAAATATTTTTAATAATTGTGCATATAAATGAAAATTAAAATTCAGAAGTGAAATGGAACCGGATATCCGGAAATGTTTCCATTGCCATTTTTAATCCCCAGGCTGATTCGGCCAGATAGACCGGCTTGCGATCTTTGTCCCAGGCGATATCTTTTGTCTTTCGCTTGATAAAGGATTGCAATGTGAGAGGTGAATCAGCTTCGATCCAGCAAGCCTTGTGAATACTCAGCGGCTCATAATCACATTTCGCTCCGTATTCATGATCGAGCCTATATTGGATCACATCAAACTGCAGGGCTCCTACTGTTCCAATGATCTTATCATTGTTTATTTCCTTGATGAACATTTGTGCAACTCCCTCATCCATCAATTGGTCCAGACCTTTGTTGAGTTGTTTTGTTTTCATTGGATCTTTATTGATCACTCTTCCGAACATTTCGGGAGAGAACCTGGGGATGCCTTTGAAATGAAGCTTCTCACCTTCTGTCATCGAATCGCCGATATTAAAATTGCCTGAATCATAGAGACCTACGATATCGCCGGGCCATGCATCATCAATGACTTCTTTTCGTGAAGCCATGAAGGAAGTCGGATTGGAAAATTTCATATCGCGATCCTGTCTGACGTGATAGTAATTTGTGTTGCGTTCGAATTTGCCGGAGCATACGCGAAGAAATGCAATTCGATCCCGGTGACGCGGATCTATGTTGGCATGGATCTTAAAAATAAATCCACTGAAAGTATTTTCTGTGGGGAGGACTTTTCTCTCTTCTGTTTCACGTGGGAGTGGTTCAGGTGCGATATCGATAAAACAATCGAGCAATTCTTTGACCCCAAAATTGTTGATGGCACTACCGAAGAAAACGGGGCATACATCACCATTTAAATACTTCTCCCGATCAAATGGAGGATAGACTGCTGTCACAGTTTCCAGTTCAGATCTAAGTTCATCTGCGGGTCTTTTTCCAACATGTTCATCCAGTGCGATATCATTTACATCTTTTATCTCGATGATATCTTCTTCCTCCTGTTTTGAGTGAGGACGAAAAAGAACAAGCTTGTGCTCATAGATATTATAAACCCCTTTGAACATTTGGCCCATACCGATCGGCCAGCTCAATGGGGTGACGTGAAGAGAAAGTGATTTTTCAATTTCATCCAGCAGATCGACCGCATCCCTTCCTTCGCGATCAAGCTTGTTGATAAAAATAATGATTGGTGTCTTACGCATGCGGCAGACTTCCACCAACTTTTTTGTTTGCTCTTCGACGC
>JBDUDG010000229.1:0-5553 GCA_040003045.1 Saprospiraceae bacterium
GGTGGCCCGCTTTGCCAGTGATAGCACCGGGCACTTCCTGGTCTACACCGCGCCGGGGACCTACCGAGTCGTTCCGGATGAGCCGGTTGTCGGCGGCCTGCAGACCCCGGAGGTCAGAGTGGGAGCCGAGGGCCTCACGCACGTGGATCTCACGTTTGACACGGGGATTCGCTGATCGGGGCGCGGGCTGGCGAGCGCCCCGACCCCATGTGCCGCAGCTGAGGCGATTCTTATGGCCAGTCAGGCTGACGTCCGCCGTATCGCCCTCTCGTTACCGGGGGCCGAGGAGGCGCCGGACCATTTTGCCTTCTCCGTTCGCAACAAAGGCAAGCTCAAGGGCTTCGTCTGGGTGTGGATGGAGCGCGTCGCGCCGAAGAAGGCCCGAGTGCCGCAGCCGAGCGTCATCGCAGTCAGGGTCGCGAGCCTGGTCGACAAGGACTTCATGCTCACTCTGGACCCTGCGAAGTTCTTCACCGAGCCGCACTACGACGGGTTCCCTGCCGTCCTGGTTCGCCTACCCGCCATTACCGCCCGAGAACTCAAACCGCTCATCACGGAGGCCTGGCGCGGCCAGGCCCCGAAACACTTGGACACGAAGGACAACGCGCCTCGTCGTCGAAAGGTCGCGCCGGGACGGCGCTCGTGAGGTGGGGCGCGGGCGGCACCTCCGGTGGCGCCACAAGGATGGGTAGGATTGTGCGAATTAGGCGTCATCACCATACCGACGCGGCCTGCTGCTGGTCACGTGCGGTGGTTACTTGCGGAGATCCCCATGGCAGATATTCGGTTGTTCACGAAGCCCGGTTTTGATATTGTTGGCATTTCATTCGAAAGACGCACGGAAGAAGAAAAAGCCCTAAACGCAATCAGGACATATCGCGACAAATTAAAGATCCCCTACCCGATTGTATATGGCGGATCTAATGATAAAATACAAGCTTCAGCAGTGCTACCCATGCTTAATAATGTGATTGCTTTTCCCACTTTGATTTTCCTTGATGATCAGAACAAGGTCTTGGCTATACACACTGGATTTGAGGGACCTGCCACATCAGGCTATCAAAAATTTAAAGATGAATTTGATGTTCTGGTAAAAAAAATGAAGCAGATTGAATAAATGCATCCTTATCACCGGCTCTACAAGCGGAATAGGGCTTGCGACTGCACATGAGTTTGCATCACATGGCTATGATTTGATTTTGACAGGAAGAAGGCATGATCGCCTTGAAAAAATTAAAGAGGATATCTTAAAGACCGCGTCAGTTGATATTACACTTCTTTGTTTTGATGTGCGCCATTTCTCTGAATGCGAAAATGCTTTTGCAACCATCCATCGACCCATTGATGTTCTCTTAAATAATGCCGGTCTTGCACGTGGTCTGGATTATGTATATGAAGGAAAAATAGAGCATTGGGATGAAATGATCGACACGAACATCAAGGGTCTCATCTACATGACGCGTCTTGTAAGTCCTGGCATGGTCGAGCGAAAATCAGGTCATATCATCAATCTTGGTTCATCTGCGGGAAAAGAAGTCTATCCCAAAGGCAATGTTTACTGCGCCACCAAATTTGCGGTTGACGGGTTTACACGTGCTATTCGCACTGAATTGCATGTACACAATGTAAGAGTTTCCCAGATTTCTCCCGGACATGTGGAGGAAACTGAATTTGCAAGAGTTCGATTTGACTGGGATGTCGAACGTGCAAAGATCTATAATGATTTCAATCCATTGACATCAAAGGATATTGCCGAAAGCATTTATTTCATTGCTTCACGACCACCACACGTCAATATCAATGATATATTCGTTATGGGTACACAGCAGGCAGGCAACACTATAATCGACCGCAGCGGAAGAAAATACGATCAACAATAAATACTATTCATCCTGATATACTCTAGTTTATGAAAATGCGATCCGATCACCTTTTTTTCATTGGCATCACTGTCATGCTCTTATCCTGTAAAGAAAAAACCTCCACCACAGTGACCACTGAATCAAAACCCGAAAATGTGAATGATATCCACAGCTATGCGAAACCTTCTGAGGCCGTCATAAAACACCTATCCCTCGATCTTAAAGTAGATTTCGACATCAAAAAGCTTTCCGGAACAGCTGCCTACCAAATAGAAGTGATGAAAGGTGCAGACAGTATTTATCTGGACTCAAAAGATCTTGATATCCAACAGGTGTCCGTTGATGGAAAAAGCACCCCATTCAAACTTGGTAATGCTGATAAGTGGTTGGGTCAGGCATTGAGTATTCCGGTCACCAGCGAGTCTAAAAATATTGTGATCACTTATTCAACACGTCCTACTGCAGAAGCCCTGCAATGGCTCGTAGCATCACAAACTGCCGGCAAGCAACATCCGTATTTATTTACCCAAGGAGAAGCCATCCTGACAAGATCATGGATCCCCATTCAAGATAGTCCGGGGATACGTCTTACATACGATGCAAAGATCACTGTACCAAAAGAGCTGATGGCTGTCATGAGTGCAACGAATCCCCAGGAGAAAACTAAAGATGGAGTTTACACTTTCACGATGGATCTACCCATTCCTTCTTATCTCATTGCTCTTGCTGTAGGTGATCTGAGTTTTAAATCGATAGGAAAACGAACAGGTGTTTACACTGAACCATCAATGCTTGATAAAGCTGCATATGAATTGGCTGATATGGAGAAAATGGTAGAGACCGCTGAATCGCTCTACGGACCCTATCAGTGGGGCAGATATGACGTCATCGTTTTACCTCCTTCGTTTCCTTTTGGAGGCATGGAAAATCCACGTCTCACTTTTGCAACGCCAACAATTATTGCAGGCGACCGTTCATTGACTTCATTAATCGCTCATGAGCTGGCGCACAGCTGGTCTGGAAATCTTGTAACGAATGCTACATGGAATGATTTCTGGCTGAACGAAGGATTCACAGATTATTTTGAGCGGCGCATCATTGAAGCACTCTATGACAAATCTTACAGTGATATGCTCGCTACTTTGGGATTGCAATCATTAAATGAAGGGATGAAGGATTTATCAAAAGAAGACACTCATCTCTTCCTGAATCTTGCAGGAAGAAATCCGGATGATGGCATGACCGATATTGCTTACGAAAAAGGAGCACTGTTTCTAACCATGCTTGAACAAAAAGCAGGCCGTGAAAAATTCGATGCCTTCCTCAGGAAATATTTCGCTGATCATAAATTTCAGTCCATGACCACCGAAAAATTCCTTTCCTATCTTAAATCTAACCTGTTAGAACCAAATCATCTGAATATAAATATTGATGAATGGGTTTACCAACCGGGTCTTCCAGATTCCATTCCGGTATTTGCAACAGAACGATTTGTCAAAGTAGATCAGGCGGTAACTGATTTTTTGAAAGGCAAAAAAGCTGCTGCACTTGATACTAAAAACTGGAGTACACATGAGTGGCTTCATTTTATCAAAGCATTACCGGATTCACTACCTGACGCAAAAATGAAAGATCTTGACCAGACCTACAAATGGACAACATCCAATAATAGTGAGATCCTTGATGCTTGGTTCAAACTGGCGATCTATGAAGGATACAGCCCAAAAATTCTTCCAGCCATACGATCATTTTTAGTGAATGTAGGAAGAAGGAAATTCCTGACTCCTCTATACACTGCGCTCATAGATAAAGGCATGGTTAAAGAAGCAAGAAGCATCTTTGATGAAGCCAAACCTAATTACCACAGTATAGCTATCAATACCATTCAGGGTCTTATCGAGAAAGCAGAAAAAATTTGATGGCGAAATAAATTTTTATTTACCTGCCCTGACCAGATAGTAGGAGCAGGTCGTATAAAAATTACGAAGCCAGGGTATAACACTTAAAACTCTGGCCTGAATGCGTGGCCGCATATTGAATTTATACTGGTAGATCGGATTAATAAAGTAATGCCTTCTGCCAACAATATGCAATCCATTAAATTTCAGGCATCGCTCAAATCGTTCAATGCTGATCCCGGTAGATTTAACATCAAGCAGGTCCTGGATGACACTATCCTGCTCGCCACCCAGCATTAATATTCCTTTGTAAATCAGCTTTGGCAACAAATGAAAATATGGCAGCTTACTTAGGAATTTATTTTTGCATACCTGCTGATGACCGCCATAGGGCATCTGCCATGGCGGGAATGCAAAAAAAATATATCCACCTGGATTTAGAAAGGAAGGCAATTGCTGCATGAATTCTTTTTGCCCGGGAATATGTTCGATGACATCTTTGAGGATGATGAGATCATAAAGCCCGCCAAGATCATTCACGGGATCGATATCAAAAATATTCCTGTTTATAAATTCAATACGGCCTTCTTTCAACGCTTCTGCATGAAATTTTTCAGCATACTCTACCCTGCCGGATGAAAGCTCAATACCTGTACAAAAAGATCCTTCCTCGAGAAAACATTTCAGGACTCCTGCCTCAGCACTTCCAATTTCAAGAACGCGGCTCCATATTTTACCTGGTACTAAACTCTTGATATAAGGCAAAATATATTCCTTCGTCACACGATACTGTATGTCAAAGTATCGCTCTTTGTCGCTGTGAAAATCGTACATTATTTACCCTGGAACGCAGGCTTTCGTTTTTCAATAAAAGCCGCAGTGCCTTCAGCGAAATCCTCGCTGGAAGCTATTTCACCAAAAGTGCTCGCTTCAAATACAAATCCTTCATGGCTTGCACTGAAATAATGATTCACTGTTCTGATGACACCTGCAAGTGCTATTGGTCCTCTTGTCATCATCCTGGATGCCAATTCAAGAGCTCTGTCTATCAATTGCTCCGGCTCCGTTACATAATTAACCAAACCAAGTCTGTAAGCTTCATCAGCATTAATCATATCGCCCGTCAGTAATAATTCGGTTGCCTTTCCTTTTCCAATTAGCTGGATCAGTCGTTGTGTACCACCATATCCGGGGATGATCCCGAGGTTCACTTCCGGCTGTCCAAATTTGGCCTTTGTCGAAGCCACTCTAATGTGACAAGCCATGGCTAGTTCACAACCACCGCCAAGTGCAAATCCATTGATTGCCCCGATGACTGGAAGGTGAAATGCCTCGATCTTATTAAAAATGAGCTGACCTTTTCTGCTGAGCATTTCTGCCTGCTGACTTGACAAACCATGAAGTTCCTTGATATCTGCACCTGCTGCAAAAGCTTTTTCTCCTCTTCCTGTGATGATGATGCTGGCGGGATTGTATTCCTTATAATCTGAAGTAAAAAATGAATCAAGCTCATCAAACATCATGGAATTCAATGCATTAAGTGCATCTGGCCGGTTGAGACAAAGCACCAGGACCTGCCCTCTCATCTCAGGGGCAAGCGTTTGAAATTCTTTCATAAAGCAAAAGTAATCAACCTCAGCAGGGAATCGGGCGACTCAGTGTGAAAAGGATAGGAATGTGAACAAACCGCCGAAAGTTTTACGCTTTTTAGGCCTGTAAAAATGGGACCTTTCTTTGCCCTAAATTGGCCAATTAATGTGACCATCCGGCCACTTATAACTACGTGGAAAATG
>JBDUDG010000230.1:0-5536 GCA_040003045.1 Saprospiraceae bacterium
GTAAGTATGAGTATTCTTTGCATGGTTATTGTATTGATCAATAGGCTTTTGGAAGCGAAAAAATACGGATTATTGTGCGATTTGACAAAATAGAATCCCTTGATGTAATCTGTATTACATTCGGCGTAACAAGAAGTTCATTCAACTTGCGACATTGGAAATAATTAAAGGGCTATTTTTCTTATAAATTCCCAGGAACTCTTTTCTGGCAGCAAGATACAAATTATGAATTATTGTAATATAATAACCTTTCCCGAAAAGTGAAAATATGTACCTTTATCGTTCCTGAAGAGGGTGATTAGCTCAGTTGGTTCAGAGCGCTGCTTTGACAGAGCAGAGGTCAGCAGTTCGAGCCTGCTATCACCCACTATAGAAGAGAAAAGAGAAGAGTGAAAAGTGAAGAATGAAAAGACCAAAGTGATGAAGATGAAAATCCCAAATTCATATAATTTTTCATTTTTCGCTTTTCGTTTTTCGGGACGTAGCTCAGCCCGGTAGAGTACACGTCTGGGGGGCGTGTGGTCGCTGGTTCGAATCCAGTCGTCCCGACTACGCTTGTCTGAGTTTTACAGTAGGCAAGTTATTTAAATGCAAAGGCATTTCTTTTTTGATTGGGTTTTGCCTGGAATTGGCAAGTTTTGTCGGGCACAACCTGACTCTTTCAAGCCACTGTAGCTCAGTTGGTAGAGCAACGCATTCGTAATGCGTGGGTCAGCAGTTCAAGTCTGCTTAGTGGCTCAGGGAAGTGATAAGTGAAGAGTGAAGAATGGCATGTCGCACGAATACTTATGCAGGCGTTTCTTATTTTAAACTCCTCTTTTCACTTTTCACTTTTCACTTTTCGGGATGTAGCGCAGCTTGGTAGCGCACTACGTTCGGGACGTAGGGGCCGCTGGTTCAAATCCAGTCATCCCGACTTAAAATGTAAATCCCGATTCACTCTATTGTAACCGGGGTAAATTCCGAAAATTAAAAGACTAACGACTTTCATCTATGGATCAGGGTTTTCAGACTTTTTCGTTTACACATTTTGCAACACTTATTGTCCTCGTGATTTTCACTATGGTCATGATAAGGCTAGGCCAAAAAGCAGATGGAAAGATGAAGATCTGGATTGGGTATTCAATTGCATCTGCTTCCTTAGCTGTTTTGCTCATCGATCTTGGTATCCGATTTATGCATAACGGGATTGATGTTTTGGTGGATTTGCCTCTTTTTATGTGTGATCTGGCTGCACTCGTCTTGCCTTTTATTATACTTCAGCAAAATCGAAAATGGATCGGGATATTTTATTTCTGGGCACTTGCAGGAACACTTCAGGCACTAATTACTCCAGAACTTAATGACAATTATCCTTCTTTCGAATTCTTCAGATACTTCATCATGCATGGAGCGATTGTATCTGCAGTCCTTTATTATGTGGTCGTCATGAAGGTCATCATCACCTGGAAGGACCTGCTCAATGCTGTTGTGTATGCCCAGGTATATTTGGTGACCATCCATATCATTAATATGATGCTTGGCAGTAATTATTCGTACACTATGGCAAAGCCTGCCGGGCATACTGTCGTTGATCTTTTCGGAAACTGGCCCTGGTATATACTAGGTGGTGAAGTCCTGATGATTATTCTCTTCATTATCCTGTTATTACCTTTTATATTCATTTATCGAAAGGAGGATCAGGAGGAAATATGAATCGAAAGGACTAAGGTGAATTTGGCAATAAGGTGTGATATTTGCAGTCACCACTATCATTTAATCCAACAAAATGCAGGTAATTCGAAAAGCAGTATTCCCGGGCTCATTTGATCCCATAACAACTGGTCATATTGATTTGGTTAACAGGGCCTTACCGCTATTTGATGAAATTATTATTGCAATCGGAATAAATTCACAAAAAGAGGCACTCTTTGAGTTTGAGAAAAGGATGCAATGGATGCAGGACGCTTTTGGAAGCGAGCCTCGGATTAAAGTGGATTCTTTTAAAGGCTTAACTGTCCATTATTGTAAAAAAGTAAATGCAAGATTTATCATCCGTGGGATCCGAAATGCATCAGATTTTGATTACGAAAAAACGATCAGCCAGATAAATCATATTGTAGGAGATGCAGTTGAAACAGTTTTCCTGATCAGTGGACCTGAATTTTCGCACATCAGTTCTACTATTGTAAGAGAGATCATCAAAGGCGGAGGTGATGCAAGTCCATTCCTACCTGTAAATGTGCGGTTTTAATTAAAACAGATTTAAAAAGAACAAATAAGTCAATATGTCAAACGCAAATTTTAAGCTACCGGCTATTTACAATGAACCGATAAAATCTTATGTCAAAGGTTCCGTTGAATGTGATGAGCTAGTGGCGATGATAAAGGCAATGAAAAGTGAAACGGCTGACATACCTATGTATATCGGAGGGAAGAAAGTATATAGCTCTGAGAAAAAAGATATCCATCCGCCTCATGAACATAAACATTTACTCGGCAGATACAATAAAGGTGGCAGCTCACATGTCAGGCAGGCTATTCAGGCTGCCCTGAAAGCAAAGACTTCGTGGGAAAATATGGCATGGCAGGATAGAGCTGCGATATTTCTGAGAGCAGCAGATTTATTGGCTGGACCATACAGGGCCAGAATGAATGCAGCCACAATGCTTGGACAAAGTAAAAATGTCTACCAGGCAGAGATCGATAGTGTTGTTGAATATTGTGATTTTTTACGATTCAATGTATTATTTATGTCAGAGATCTATGCACAGCAGCCCATCAGTCCTCCAATGGTGTGGAACAGGATGGAATATCGTGCGCTTGAAGGATTTGTGTTTGCATTGACTCCTTTCAATTTTACATCGATTGCTGGTAACCTTCCTTGCGCACCGGCACTGATGGGAAATACGGTGGTATGGAAGCCTGCAGAAACGCAAATCTACTCTGCTGCAGTTATAATGGAAATATTGATGGAAGCCGGATTGCCAGATGGTGTGATCAATCTGATGTTTGTTGATGGAAGTGTTGCGGGTGAGGTCATCTTTCAGCATCCAGATTTTGCAGGTTTGCATTTTACAGGTAGTACAAGCATATTCAGAAAATTGTGGCAAACCATAGGAGAGAATTTGTCGATTTATAAATCCTATCCAAGGATCGTGGGAGAGACAGGTGGTAAAGATTTTGTTCTTGCCCATCCATCTGCAGATGCTGCAGCAGTTGCTGTTGGACTTGCACGTGGAGCTTTTGAATATCAGGGACAGAAGTGTTCTGCCGCAAGTAGAGCATATCTCCCGACATCATTGTGGCCTGCTATCAAAAAGAAATTGGTGGAAGATATGGCTTCTATGAAAATGGGAACTCCGGAAAATTTTGAAAATTTTATAAATGCGGTCATTGATGAAAAGGCATTTGAAAAAATAACCGGTTATATCACACAGGCCAAAAAAGCAAAAGGGGTAAAGATTATTGCCGGGGGAGGATTTGATAAGTCTAAGGGCTATTTTATTGAGCCTACAGTGATCCAGGTCAGTGATCCTGATTATGTAACGATGCGGGAAGAATTATTCGGACCTGTTCTTACCATTTATGTTTATCCGGACGAAGATTTTAAAAAAGTTTTGACACTTGTTGATTCAACATCTCCTTATGCATTGACAGGAGCTTTCTTTTCTACTGACAGATTTGCGATAGTGCTGGCCACTGAAAAATTAAGACATGCTGCAGGTAATTTTTACATCAATGACAAACCTACAGGAGCTGTCGTGGGTCAGCAACCGTTTGGCGGTGCCAGAGCTTCCGGCACGAATGACAAGGCAGGCAGTGTACTGAATTTATTCCGTTGGGTTTCGGCGAGGACAATTAAAGAAAATTTTAATCCTCCGAAAGATTTCAGGTATCCGTTTATGGGATAAAAATTCCAAAGGGAATTCAAAAGGGGAAATCAGATACGAGTCTGTGAAAGAATTCAATGACAATTTCTTTTCTTAGAAGGATGATCATCATCATTCCTGAAATGGCACCGGCGAAATGTGCTGAGTGATCCAGCCTGCCTTGTTCTTTGTTAGCGGCCCAGGAGGAATATATCAGGTAGCCGACTCCAACAATGATGGCAGGAACAGGGATGAAGAAAAATAAGGATAACATCGACCAGGGCCGCAGCAGAATAAAAATAAAAATGATCCCGCTTACTGCACCTGATGCACCAATACTTGAGAATCCAGGATTGTGTTTATGCCTGATGTAGGTTGGAATATTTGCGAGGATGATGTTCAATAGGTAAAGAATGAGGAAAATGACACCGCCTCCTGGCTTTCCAAATTCGGATACAATGTAACCTTCAATGAATTCACCAAAACTATACAGGACAAACATGTTAATAATCAGGTGTGTCCAGTCAGCGTGGATGAATCCTGATGTGAGTAACCTGTAATATTCATTTAAAGAAAATTCTCGAGCAGGAGAATGTTTCAGCTTGTCAATAAATGCATATTTATTAAATCCCTGATAGGAGACAAGGCAAGTAAAAATGATGATAATGATCGTGATGGATATTCCCAAGGTGTGATGGATTTAAATTACAAGGAACAGATATTTATTATTCATGATGATAAGCCTCACCTTTTAATATTGTGCAGGCCCTGTAAAGTTGCTCAAGAAATACCAATCTGCAAATCTGATGTGGCAGGGTCATCGTCGACAAGCTTAAAGAGGTATCTGCCAGCTTATGAACGCTGACATCAAAACCATATGCTGAGCCAATCAGAAAGACCACCCGCTTATGCGTGCCCTGTCGCCATTGGTCCAGATGCTTTGCGAATACCGGGGAAGTCATTTGAGGGCCTTTCTCATCCAAAAGAATAATTTTCGAAGGTGCGGAGTCGAACTGCTGCTTTAGCCAGGAAGCTTCTGCGTTTAAAACTTTTGAACGGTCAGTACTGCCTTTACCCGACTGAATGCTTTTGAATTCGAACGGAAGATAGTGTTCTATACGCTTTACATACATTTTCTCGCCTTCAGAAATCCAGGCATCTGAGGGTGAGCCCATCGCCCACAAATGGACTTTCACGCTACTTGTTTGAGAAAAGGAAATATTCCCAAGGACCCAGAGATATCTCTTCTCCTTTCGCCAGGTTGACTTCCTTATCACCGAACACCAACTTCATGCTTTCAATCGGTACATCAAGCTTAGTGGTCTGTGGTTTATTAGACAAGTTGAAAACGCCAATAAATTTATCGCTGTCTTTTTTTCGTATAAAAGCATATACCTGGTCAGAAGAATTAATTCTTTTTGAAAGGCCACCATCATCACCGTTCCACAGCGCCATATTTCTTTTTTTAAGATTCAATAAGGTGTTATAAAAAGATTCATATTCATAATTATGAAATGGAATAGTGTCTTTCTCAAAAAACGCAAGTCGTTTGTGCAATGGTTCTTCCTGTCCACTGTAAATTAATGGAATGCCATCCACTGTAGCACATAGTGCAGCGAATGTTTTCGCTCCATCGCCCATTCTTTCGAATTCAGTTCCGGCCCAGCTGTTCTCATCATGATTGC
>JBDUDG010000231.1:0-5533 GCA_040003045.1 Saprospiraceae bacterium
GTTCAGAAAATAGGCATGGGCGATACGATCAAAGAAATCAAAATAGACTATTGAAAACCACTACATGAAATCAACACCACTTGAATCAAGACATATAGCTCTGGGGGCGAAGATGACTGAATTTGCAGGATTTAATATGCCTGTTGTTTATAGCAGTATCCAGGAAGAACATCAGGCCGTGCGAGAAAGAATAGGTGTGTTTGATGTATCCCATATGGGTGAATTCATAGTTCGTGGAAAACAGGCGCTGGATTTGGTGCAGCGCATCAGTTCGAATGATGCTTCACTTCTCGCTGTAGGCCAGGCACAGTATTCAAGCCTGCCAAATGAACAGGGAGGAATTGTGGATGATATGCTGGTGTATCATCTCCCGGATGAAATGAACGGAAAAGAAGAGCAGGTTTATATGCTTGTAGTCAATGCATCCAATATTCAAAAAGACTGGGATCATATTCAGAAATATGCCGGTCAGTTTGATACAAGAATCATTGATATTTCTGATCAAACTGGTCTAATTGCTGTGCAGGGTCCATTAGCTCTTGAAGCACTGCAGCCTTTGACAGATGTTGATCTGAAAGAAATCCCATATTACAGTTTTGTAAAAGAGGTTTTTGCAGGTATTGATAATGTACTGATTTCGGCAACAGGCTATACAGGTTCGGGAGGATTTGAATTATATGTAAATAACAAAGACCTCCCAAAATTGTGGGATACTATCATGAATATCAGTAGTCCCGTCAGGCCTGTCGCTGCGGGTCTTGGAGCTAGGGATACGCTACGTCTTGAAATGGCATTTTGTCTGTATGGAAATGATATTGATGATACAACTTCAGTCATTGAAGCAGGACTTGGATGGATCACCAAATTGAAAAAACAAAGTGATTTTCCTTCAAAAGATATTTTCACTGATCAAAAAAAGAAAGGGGTCTCTAAAAAACTTGTTGGCTTCGTTGTGGATGACAGACGTGTTCCCCGACATGGTTATCCGGTTTGTGATAAGGATGGAAATGAAATAGGCGTGGTGACGAGTGGTACATTATCACCGACACTCCAGGTTCCAATCGGTATGGCATATGTACCTTCATCCTATGCTGCACATGGATCAGCATTTGGAGTGAAAGCAGGTTCAAAAATATTAGCCGCTAAGGTGGTCAGTGTACCCTTTGTGAAAGTGTAAATCCTGCTTTATATTTATTTTTTCCTCCTGAGCTGAGACTTTTTCAACCTCTTGCATCTTACCTTTCATGATGTGGAATATACAGAATAACAAACCACCATCTTTATTGCACACTGATAGTAAACGATAAAAATGAAAATATTTCCATTCAAGGCTATTTATCCAAATGTGGATCTTATCGCATCTTCCGATGCTTTTTTTGCTACTGTTCGTGATGATTATACCCAATATCTCAACAGCGGTTTCTTTCACGAATCACCGGATAAAGCTTATTATATTTTTGAAATTAAAAAAGGCAAAAAAATTCATTCAGGACTTGTTGTATGCCTCGATGTCACTGATTATTCCAGTGGAAAAATAGTACGTCATGAACAAACTATAGCCGCCAGCGAGCAAGAGATGTTGAAAATTCTTCTCCAGCGTGGCGCTATGGTTAAACCCGTATTACTCTGCCATCCGGAAGAAAAAGAGATCACGAAGGAATTGCAAAAGCTTAGGAAGAAAATAAAGCCTTTCCTTGAAATCACTGCATCAGCCAGTACAAATGAATACCGGCTTTATCAGATTCCTGAGAAGGAAGGTCAACAGATCTCTAAACTTTACAAGACACTGATTCCAAAAGTCTACATTGCGGATGGTCATCATCGATGCAGTACCGGCGAAAAACTTCTTCGTCTTCAGGGCAATAGTAAAGGGAAAGATTATTCAATGCTGCTTGCAGCATTATTCCCATTTGATCAGCTGGACATTCTTGATTATAATCGTGTGGTAGAACTTCCATACAATCTGAAACTCACCAGATTCATGGCAGACATCAGCTATGTGTGTGACATCAAATCCATCAGCAAGCCAGCGAAGCCAAAGAAAAAACATGAGATGACCATGTGCATACAGGATCATTGGTATCTCCTGAAATGGAAAGACGATGTACTGAAAAAATATAAAAAACTACCTGCCCTTCTGGATGCCCATTTACTTGATGAAGAAGTACTTGGCAAAATACTTGGTATTAAAGATACGAGAACAGACAATCGCGTTGATTATATTTCCGGCGATCAGGGCCCGGAAAAGGTGGAAGAAAAAGCAAGGTCCTCTGATCATCATGTCGGCTTCTGTATTTACCCTGTTCAATTCGATGAGTTGGTTAAAGTTTCAGATTCCGGAGGAACGCTACCACCAAAAAGCACATGGTTCGAACCTCGTATGATCAATGGTTTTGTCGTGAAAAAATATTGATGAGCAAACGATTTCTTACCGCAGACTGGATTTATCCTGTTACTTCATCACCTGTTTACCAGGGAACGGTTGTGGTAGAGGAAGAAAAAATTGTGGACATCATATCACGTGAAAACGCTCCACAAGAACAACTCGAATTTTTCATGGGAATGATCATTCCGGGTTTTATAAATACACATTGTCATCTTGAGCTTTCGCATCTGAAAGGAAAAATTCCCTCGGGTACAGGTCTCATTGAATTCATCAGGGGAGTAGTCAGCTTACGAGAGGTCCCACAGGATGTAATTGATGATGCGATTGAAAAAGCTGATGAGTTTATGTGGTCCTGCGGGATCCAGGCAGTCGGAGATATTTGCAATAAGCAGGATACATTCCCGGTGAAGAGGCGAAGTAAAATCAAATACTACAGCTTTGTCGAAATGTTCGATTTTCTTCAAGAGTATAAAACTGATGAGCTTACTAAAAATTATAAAGAGGCTTATGCAAATGCACCTGAACCTAAATCCGCAGTGCCTCATGCACCATATTCAGTATCACCTGGTCTGTTTGCGCAGATTAATCAGCTTAATTCAAATGCTGTGACTGTAAGTATTCACAACCAGGAATTGAAAGCAGAAGAGGACTTATTTCGGAATGGTGAAGGAGGATTTTATGATTTTTACAATCGCTTTGGGATCGGGCTTGATCATTTCCAAAAAACCGGCAAATCTTCTATCCATTATTCCATGAAACATATGGATCAGGGGCAGCATGCATTGTTTGTTCATAACACCCTGACGAGACAGGATGAGATAGAGTATGCCATTTCATGGAACAAGAATATGTTTTGGGCCACGTGCCCCAATGCCAATCTTTATATTGAAAATAAATTACCTGATTATTCATTTTTTACCAATGAAAATGCTTTGATGACGATTGGTACGGACAGTCTTTCATCCAACTGGCAGCTTTCCATCCTGGAAGAAATAAAAACTATTTCCAGATATCAGTCCCGTATACCGTTTGATACTTTACTTGAGTGGGCCACGATTAATGGAGCCAGGGCACTGAGAATGGAGGATCAACTTGGTTCGCTCGAAATTGGGAAAAGTCCGGGAATACTTGTTTTGAATTTCAATCCTGGAAAAAATAGTTTGTTCGATGCTGATGTGCAGGTAAGAAGAATTATTTAAGAACTGAATAATTTTTTTTGTATCTGTTACTACTTCAGTTGAGAAAAATAAGTTCTCTCCTGGACCCAATTCTGCTTTGGATATTTCAATTCCAGTAGCTCAATATTTTTTAGTTGTCTGGCTGCAAATATTTTTCTTCCTTCCTCATCATCATCGTGGAGAAAGCGATGTTCAGTGGCACGCTGGATTTTTTCAATGTGTTCGTGTGTGCTTGTTTCAAGTGGATCCAGATATGTACCAGCAAATATATCCCAGATGATATCAATGGCTAATGGAGACGGATGCACCAGATCCCTTGCATAATATCGGTAATCCCTCAGTTGATCGATCATGATCTCATAAGCCGGAAAGCAGCCATTGTGCAAATGATTTTTTATTATTTCATCAATGGCCAAATGGAGAGTGGATTTACTCATTTGATTTTCTCCAAAACCATCCCTTAAATGTCTCACAGGACTCACAGTCCATATGATATGGGCTTCAGGTGCCAGCACCCGGATAGAATTTTCTGCTTTCTCAACAGCAAAAATGCACTCATTCAATGTGAGCCTGAAAGATTCAAACAGCTGCTGAGGAATTTTGTGACAATTACCTATGATAGCTTTTGTTTTTAGGTAGCGATATACTTTTGCAGAACCAAGACTGATGAAAACGAATCTGGATGTAGTAAGATGATGATGACTTAATTCAATTGCGTTATTAATTGCCTCAACGACAGCTTTTGGATCCTTACCTGAAAAGGATCCGTGGTGATCCATACTGTGATAAATTCCATCCTGCAAGACAAGTTCTTCCTGTGAGTAGAATTCCTTTTTTTCAATTCGTTCAAATGAACTGGCGATTGAAACAGGATTAAAAAGTATACCAAAAGGATTGGACAGGACATTGTATTTGTACCCGGAGAGCTTGGCACCTATATGTTCTGCAAAACATGAGCCTGTAAGAAAAATCGGATCAGTGTAACTAAGCTTAGGCCAAAATTGATCAGGTTTAACACAGGTTATTATATCGTGATCTGATATGCTCATAAATTTGTAAAAGATTTTAATTCTATGTTGGACAATCATAAAAGTACCTGGATTTAAAGGCATTACTAAGGATTCTTTAAATTGAATTTTCAGGGGAATCGGTAACCTTTTCATTCATTATTTGTTGATTTCTGTCATGTCGCTACTCATTTTATGAATTACAGTGAAGCAAGACACCAGCTTATACGGACATGGGGCCAGCTAAGCACTCAATGGGGCATCAGCAGGACCATGGGTCAAATCCATGCTTTATTGATGGTGTCTCCCGATCCGCTAACCACTGATCAAATCATTGAAGAACTGACCATTTCAAGAGGAAATGTCAGCATCAGTCTCCGCAGCCTGATGGAGTGGGGTATCATATACAAGACCTATATTCCGGGTGACCGCAAAGAATATTTCGCCTCTGAAAAGGATGTCTGGAAAATGGCTCTTCAGATCGCGCGCGAACGAAAGCGAAGAGAATTAGATCCTGTCATTCATTCTATGCAGCAACTCCAGGATATCGATGGTGACAGTGCATCACAAAAACAACTCGACGAATTAAATAAAATGACATCTCAGATACTTGATGTAGCTATGCAGGTGGATAAGATGCTGGAAATCGGCATTCGTTCAGGCGGCCAGACATTTGTAAGAAAGCTTATCGGAGTATTGAGGTAAGTCGTTCCAAAAAATTTTACGTATTGCGATTTGCGTATTGCGTATTGCGATGTGTGTATTGCGATGTGCTTACTGGGTATTGCGACCTGAATCTAACATCTAATATTTAGCATCTAGCATCTAAAATCTAAAATCTAGCGTCTTAGATCAAACCGTCATGATATCCTTATCCTTAGCAACGATAAGATGATCCACTGCATCCGTGTGATGATGAAGCAACTTGTCCACATCGGCTTCCTTTCGTTTACCCATATCTT